>CAKULR010000036.1 GCA_934667295.1 uncultured Kiritimatiellota bacterium | reverse complement strand
CCCCACAGCACCACGCGCCGGGGGCGGCGCGGGTACTTCGCGCGGGGAGTTCCCAGCGGGAGGGTCGCAACTTGTTGCGACCGCGCCCCCCAAAACAGAAAAACCACGGGGAAACCCGTGGTTCTACTGATGGAGCCAGGTAACGGATTCGAACCGCCGACCTGCTCATTACGAATGAGCCGCACTACCAGCTGTGCTAACCTGGCTTGGTTGAAAACGAGTGATAGTATACACGATTGCGCGGACGCGCGCAAGGGGGATTTTGAACTTTTTTAATTTTACCTATTCACATTCGGCGTGGGTTTCGCTACAATATATGCTCAATTGTTTTCGGACCAATAGGAGTAAGTCACAATGGCGAACATCAAAGGCGGCCGTTCCGCCCGCAAACGCGACCGTCAGAACGCGAAGGCCAACAAGCGCAACGTCGCGGTCAAGACCCGTCTGCACACCGCGCACAAGAAGCTCTTCAAGGCGGCGGATGCCGGCAAGAAGGAAGAGGCCGAGAAGGAGTTCAAGGATTTCGTGAGCGGCCTCGACAAGGCCGTGAAGAAGGGCGTGATCAAGAAGAACACGGCCAACCGCAAGAAGTCCCGCGCGCAGCTCAAGCTGAACAAGATGGAAGCGGCCGCCGCCGAGGCGGCGAAGTAAGGGGCCCTGTCCCTTCCGATGGCTGTCGACGGCCGTCGATGGCGGAACATTCGACGGCAATCGACGGAGGTCGGTTGCCGCCGGGTGTGTTTTTTCAGTTTTCAACCAATAAGGAAAGGTCCACAACATGGCTAAGAAGACTCTGCGCGATGTCGATCTCGCGGGCAAGCGCGTTCTCATGCGCGTCGATTTCAACGTCCCGATGGCGAAGGACGGTTCGGGCACGATCACGGACGACACGCGCATCGTCGCGGCGCTCCCCTCCATCAAGTACGTGCTGGAGCAGGGCGCGTCCCTCGTCCTGATGTCGCACCTCGGCCGTCCGAAGGGCAAGGGCTACGAGGCGGAGTTCTCGCTCAAGCCGGTGGCGGACGAGCTCGCGAAGCAGCTGGGGCGTCCCGTCGCGTTCGCGCCGGACTGCCTGGCGGCGGACGACATCGTCAAGGCGATGAAGCCCGGCGACGTCACCCTCCTCGAAAACACCCGCTTCTACAAGGCCGAGGACGGCAAGGTCAAGAAGGACGACGACAAGAAGGGCATCCACCTCACGGAGGAGGAGTTCCAGGCGAAGAAGGCCGAGCTCAAGGAGAAGCGCGCCGCGATGGCGAAGAAGCTCGCCTCCTACGGCGACGTCTACTGCAACGACGCCTTCGGCACGGCGCACCGCGCCCACGCCTCCACGGCGGTAGTGGCGGACTACCTGCGCCCGGCGGTGAGCGGCTTCCTCCTGGAGAAAGAGATCAAGTTCCTCGGCGACGCGGTCGAGAACCCGGTGCGTCCGTTCGTCGCCATCCTCGGCGGCGCCAAGGTCTCCGACAAGCTCAAGGTCATCAAGAACCTGCTCGGCAAGGTCGACACGCTCATCGTCGGCGGCGGCATGGCCTACACCTTCCTGAAGGCGAAGGGCCAGAAGGTCGGCGCCTCCCTCTGCGAGGACGACCAGCTCGCCTACGCGAGGGAGATGCTGGAGGCGGCCGCCGCGAAGGGCATCAAGTTCCTGCTGCCCGTCGACAACGTGGTGGCAAACAAGTTCCCGGCCGAGAAGGACGCGAGCGACGTCACCATGAAGGTGACGGAGGGCGACATCGAGGACGGCTGGATGGGCCTTGACATCGGCCCGAAGACGATCGCCCTCTTCGGCGACGCCATCAAGGCGGCGAAGACGGTCGTGTGGAACGGCCCGATGGGCTGCTTCGAGTTCGCGCCCCTCGCGAAGGGCACGTTCGGCGTGTGCGACGCGGTCGCCACGGTGAAGGCGAACGGCGGCATGTCGATCATCGGCGGCGGCGACAGCGTCTCCGCCGTGAAGAAGAGCGGCCGCGCGGCCGAGATGAGCCACATCTCCACGGGCGGCGGCGCGAGCCTCGAATACCTCGAAGGCAAGGTGCTGCCCGGCGTCGCGGCGCTCGACGACAAGTAAGTCGGCGACGGCCCCCTGCGGGTGCCTCCCGCGCGCGGAAAACGCGCGAGAAAAACAAAAACCGGTGTGCTTGACGCACGCCGGTTTTTTCTCTATCCTTTTCCTCACCATGAGCATTTCACATACCCACGTGCTGTCGTTCGCGGTTTTCGCCGCGTGTACACTCGCGCCCTTCGCGGCGGTGCGGGCGGAGGATGCGCCCGCCGAGGCGGCCGCCCCGTCCAAGGCCGAAGACGCCGCGATGAGGGAGGAGCTGAAGTACATCGGCGCGCTCGTCGACGCGAACATGCCGGACCTCGCGGAGCCGGTCATCGACGCGGCGAAGAAGAAGTGGCCGCAGCTGGGGCCCAAGCTGAAGGTGCTGGAGATCCAGGGCGACCTGCGGCTCGGCCGGTTCGCGGACGTGCAGAAGGTCGTCGACGGCATGAAGGACAAGAAGGGCGGCGAATACTGGGCGCTGCGCCTTTCGATGGCCGACGCCTATTACGCCCGCTCCGAGATGAAGGAGTGCCGCAAGATCTACCAGGAGTTCTTCAAGGCCGTGCCGCAGCCCGGCGCCGACCTGCTGGACTTCTACGTGGAGTCCGGCTTCAAGTGGGCGCAGATCTGCGTGAACGAGAAGAACTTCGACGAGGCCGTGAAGATGTACGCGAGCCTCCTTGCGAAGATCCCCGAGACGGGCGAGACCGAGCAGCGGTGGTGCGCGGTGGCGATGGAGGACGCATCGCTCCTCATCCGCCTCGCGGAGGAGATGAAGGACCCCAAGAAGGCGAAGACGCGCGCGGACTACCTGGCGCAGGCGACGAAAGTCGTGAACAAGCTGCTCTGGAAGAACGAGCTCATCATCGTCTTCGGCAAGGCGATCGCGATGAAGGCGCACATCGAAGTGCTCAACGGCGACATGGAGAAGGCCCAGGGCCTCGTCACCGAGTACATGCCGCAGCTCTCGGAGATCCACAACAACCTCAAGGACCAGGACCCGGACGGCCGCCTCGGCTACGTGCGCATGAGCCCGATGCCCGAGTGCCGCTACCTGCTCGCGCAGATGCTGTGGGAGGGCGCGCAGGCCGAGGCGAAGGAGAAGAAGCCGGACGAGGAGAAGATCAAGTCGATGCTGCTCGGCGCGCGCGGCAAGAACGGCAAGCGCAACGGCCTCGGCGCGTTCAACCACGCGGTCAACGTCTACGTGGGGTACCCCGAGGCGTCCTGCGCGGGCGCGGCGGGGCGGCTCTACGAGGACATCGCGGCGTTCGTCCTCGCGCGCTACAAGGCGGACCTCAAGAAGGCCGTGAAGGTGTCGCCGGACCAGATGAAGAAGGTGCGCCGCATGCAGTTCGCGAATGCGTTCGAGGTCTACAAGAGCGGCGACTGCACGGCGGCCATCAAGGCGTACGAGGCGCTAATCCAGCAGTTCCCAGACGCCGAGGAGGTCCCCGGCGCCGTGGCGGTGCTGGCTGACTGCAACCTTTCCCTGTGGCACGATGCGAAGGACGCACAGAAGAAGCAGGCCTACCGGGCGGCGGCCGACGCGGCGGAGGAGGATCTGGTGAAGCGGTTCGCCGGCGTGAACGACGCGCGGGCGCGCGCGGCGGGCGACGAGCTGCAGCGCCTCGCCGCGAAGGAGCGCGAACTGGGTGCGCTCGCCCGTTCGCAGCAGGTCTACGACCTCTACTTCAAGAACTTCCCGAACCACTACAACGCCGCGCAGCGCGCGCTCTCCCTCGCGGGGCTCGCGTACAAGGCCGAGGACTGGGAACAGGCCGCGCACTACTACGAACTCGTCGCGACGGTCTACACGAACTCGCCGCACGTCGCGAGTTCCCTCCAGTTCCTCGCCGTCTGCGCCGCGAAGACGGGCGACGCGGAGGCGCAGAAGGCCTGGCTGCGCCGGTTCGCCGGCACGACGAAGAAGCCGCTTGACCGCGCGACCTCGCTGCTCCAGCTCGCGCAGATGCAGCAGAAGGCGGGCTTCGCCGCGTTCGCGGCGGCGGCGGAGACGAACGACGTGACGGCCGCCGAGGCGATGCGCAAGGACGCCTACCGGGACGTTGCGCAGGCGATCAAGGACTTCCGCACGGCGTCGACGGACATCACGAAGGAGCTGGAGTCGAACAAGGGCCTTTCGAAGGGCGACAAGGAGAAGTTCCTCCTCCGCCGCGAACAGGCGCTCTTCCTCGAAGGCGACTGCTGGCAGCGCCTCGCGTGGCCGGAGGACAAGATCCCCGTCTTCCGCATGCAGGCCGTCAAGGCTTACGAGCGCTACCTCGCCGCCTACCCGAAGGGGGACTGGGGTCCCGTCGCGCTCGTGAAGATCGGCACGATCTACACCGCCGAGAAGAAGATGGACGAGTCGCAGAAGGCGTTCGCGCGCCTCCAGAGCGAGTTCCCGGATTCCGACGAGGCCAAGAACTCGGTGCCGCGCCTCGCGAAGACGCTCATCGAAATGGGCCTCCGCCAGGAGGGCGTGGCGCAGTACAAGCAGATGCTGGAGACGACGGACGGCAAGTACACCGCCGGACAGTTCCTCGCCGCCGGCGACGCGCTGCTGGAGGCGAAGGGCTGGGACGTCGCGGGCGAGGCGTACACGAAGTCCATCGAGCTGGCGAAGTCCGTCACGAACGAGAACGCGAAGGCGGCGATCGTCGCGCGTGCCACGCTCGGCCAGGCCCAGGCGGCCGCCGGGCAGAAGCTCTACGCCGAGGCGCACCAGAAGCTGGACCAGTTCGTGGAGAAGTACGCGAAGAGCAAGCTGGTCGTCGACGCCTACGAACTCCTCGTGGAGGTCGCCTCCGAGGAGGGCCGCGTGGAGAAGGACGACGAACTGCGCAAGCAGTACTTCAACGCGGCGGTGCGCGCCATCAAGCGCCTGCGCGGCCACTGCAAGACCCAGGCCGAGATCGACGAACTGGATCTCCGCTCGGGCGACGTGCTCGTGCGGAAGATGGAGGCCGAGGAGGCGATGAACCTCAAGGACAAGGCGAAGGAGACGTGCGGCCTCGCGGCGAACGCCTTCATCGCCTTCCTCATGTCGCACGAGCCCACCGCCGAGCATCCGGCGAAGGACATGACGCCCGCCCAGCTCGCGAACCTCGAACGCTGCTACTCGTCCGCGCTGCCGCTCATGGCGAAGCTCGGCAAGGAGCAGACGGAGATGATCCTCAAGTACGGCAACACGTACATGGAGCTGTTCCCGAACGGCAAGCACAGGACCGCCGTCCAGAACGCCGTCAACCAGGCCAAGGCCGATCAGTAAACACCAGGATTTAAGGAGTGGAAAAGACAATGCGTAAGAGCGTAGTCACGGCACTGGCGGCCCTCGCGTCCGCCGCCGTCTTCGGCGCCGTCACGGGGTCGATCACGACCGAGGGCGGCGCGACCCAGAAGGGCGTCATCCGCTGGAGCACGCGCGACAGGGCGTATGCGGTCACGAAGGGCAACACCGAAATCCAGGTGAAGCCTTCCGATGTCGCGGAGATCGAGATCGACAAGCCCGCCGGATACGACGAGGCCGTCGCGCAGGTCCAGAAGGGCCAGGGCGCCGCCGCGATTCCCGCGCTGCAGCAGATCGCCAAGGAGTACCGCCACCTCCAGTGGGACAAGATCGCGGGCCGCTACCTCGCCGAAGCCTACCTGTCGGCGGGCAAGGCGAACGACGCCCTCCGCGCGTGCGAGACGATCATCGACGACGACGCCTCCGCCGCCTACACGGGCGAGCTCGCGCCCGCCTACTGGAGCGCGCTGCTGGCCCTCGGGCGCAAGGCGAAGCTCGAAACGCAGCTGGAGAAGGCCGCCAAGAGCGGTGACCGTTTCTCCGCCGGTGCGGCGCTCACGATGCGCGGCGACATCCTTCTTAAGGAGGGCGCCGAGTCGAACGACGCCACGAAGAAGGCGCTCACCGACGGCTATCTGCGCGTCGTGTTCCTCTACACGGACGACGAGGTCGCCGCCCGTCTGCGCCCGGAAGCCCTCTACAAGGCCGCCCGCTGCTTCGAAAAGCTCGGCCAGAGCGGGCGCGCGGACGCGATGCGCACGGAGCTCAAGCAGAGCTATGCGGCGAGCCCCTGGGCCGCGCGGTGATCCCGTGACCCCAACCTTCAGCTTCTCCTAACCCAACCCAGTTTCAAACGCTTCAAAAAGGAACAAACACAATGAACATGAAGAAGATCCAGAAGTCGGTGATGGCCGTGGTGATGATGCTCGGCCTGGTGGTGGCGCCCGTTGCGGCGAGCGTGGCGATGGCGCAGGACGCGGCACCGGCGGCGCAGCAGCAGGGCGGCGGTGATCTGGTCGGCGCGGACGGCAAGGCCGTCGATCCGAACCAGTCGAAGTCCTCCGGCGGCGGCTTCTTCGACATCGTCTTCGGTTCGGGCGTCGTCGGCGCGATCCTCTGGTTCGCCCTCTTCGGAGACGGCGCGATGGCCATCTACTTCGCGGTGGACTGCTTCGTGCTGATCAAGCCCCAGAAGCTCATGCCGACCTCGCTCATCACGAACGTGCAGAGCGCGATGGCGGAGGGTGACGTGATGAAGGCCCTCAAGGTGTGCGAGAACGAGCCGAGCGCGATGTCGAACATCCTCAGCACGGCGTTCCAGCACGTCGAGGACGGCTACGACGTCATCCAGGAGGCGGTCAACGGCGCGGCCGACCTGGAGACCGAGCGCCTGACGCAGCGCCTGACGTGGATTTCCGTCTGCTCGAACCTCGGCCCGTCCCTCGGCCTGCTCGGTACGGTGCAGGGCATGATCCTGACGTTCGAGGCCCTCGCCCAGGGCGGCGCGGGCGACGCCTCGATGCTCGCGAACTCCATCGGCCAGGCCCTCTGGACGACGGCCGCCGGTCTGTGCGTCTCCATCCCGTCCATCACGGTCTACTACTCGCTGCGCAACAAGGCGACCCGCCTCATCATGCGCATGACGGCGCTCACGATGGAGCTCCTGAAGGGCCTCCGCAACGTCGAGGTGCTGGACGAGAACGCGCAGCAGGCCTAAACCACCGGTTCACATGCGTCCCCACAGGACCTGAAAGGACCGTCGGACATGGCACGAAAGACACAGGAAAACCCGCAGCTGGACATGACGCCGATGATCGACGTCGTGTTCGAGCTGATCATCTTCTTCGTCGTGACGCTCACCCAGGCGACCGCGAAGGACGAGACGGTGAGGCTGGAGGACGGCAAGCACGGCATCGAGCTGACGCCGGACGAGCTGCCCCCCACGCACCTGATCGTCGATGTCGCCCGGAACGGGCGCATCTCGATGTGCGACGTCACGATCACCCCCGCCGAGCTCGGGCGCCGCGTCAAGGAGCGCATGCGCAAGTACGGGGAGTTCCCCGTCCTCATCCGCGCGGACTACCGCGCGCGGCACAAGGCCGTGGCGGACGTGATGAACGCCTGCACGATGAACGGCATCTGGAAGCTTTCGTTCGTGGCGGTCTACGACCGCAAGACCGAGAAGAAGTGAGGCTTCGCCCATGGCACGCAAGGAACAGGAAAACCCGCAGCTGGACATGACGCCGATGATCGACGTCGTGTTCGAGCTGATCATCTTCTTCGTCGTGACGATCAAGCAGGAGGACATCTTCTCCAAGCTGAACGCGAACCGCCCGGCCCCGAACACGTCGGCGTCGTCAAGCGAGGAGAACGACACCCAGATCAAGATCGACATTGGCCCCGGCGGCTTCGTGTTCAACAGCCGCGGCGTCTCGCTCAAGGAACTCGACCGCAACATCAAGCAGCTCGCGGCGGTCTCGAAGAAGTCGACGGTGATCGTGCGCTGCACGATGGACTCGCCGCACAAGTTCCTGGTGGACGCGCTCGACACCTGCAACAAGTACGGCATGTACAATCTGTCGATCTTCAGCATGTAATCTGTGAAGGAAGGAGGATCGCCCGCGATGGAAACGATCGACGAGGAAGAAATCAAGGAACAGCTTGACGCGGAGATGGCCAAGTTCGAGGATGACGGCTACTTCCGCCGTCTGCTCAAGATGTTCGTCGGCCTGGGCCGCTCGCGCAATTCGCCGGAGTACAAGGAGGCCATCGTCGAACTGCAGCGCCAGACCGCGCCCCTGCTGGCGATCCTGCTGCCGATCCTGGTCGTCGCGACGCTGTTCGTGGTGACGGCGGTTTCCGGCGACGGGAAGCGGGAGCTCAAGGTCGAGATCGTGCAGGCCGACCAGCAGGACGACGCGCTGGAGGAGATCGAGACGCCGCAGGAGACGGAACCGCCGCCCGAGATGGACAGCATCGAGGTCACGGTCGATGCGCCGTCGATGAACCCCACCGAGATGGCGTCGGAGGCGGCGCCCGCCCCGACGGCCGAACCTCAGTCCGTGAAGGTGGCCTCCGTCGATGCGATGCTCAGCATCAAGAGTCCGGTCACGATGAAGTCCGTGATGGGCACCTCGCGCGGCGCGGGCGTGCGCGGCACCTTCACGCGCGGCGGCGCGTCCTACGGCGACGCCGCCACCGAGGCCGCCGTGATGAAGGCGCTCCGCTGGCTCAAGGCGACGCAACAGGCCAATGGATCCTGGCCGACCTGGGGCAGTCTGGAGGGCTTCAGAAACCAGCAGGAAAAGGCATTTAGGGAAAAGAAGATCAACAAGGCCGCCTACGACGGCGCGATGGCGACCTACCAGAAGTACAAGAGCCTGGGCCTTGAGAAGGGCATGGATGCCGCCGCCGGTGCGGGCTTCGCGATTCTGGCCTATCTTGCCCATGGTGAAACGCCCGCCTCCAAGGAGTTCGGCCCCACCGTCCAGAAGGCCCTCGACTACCTGATCAACAGCGTCTACGTCGTGAAGGGCAAGGATGGGAAACCGGCGAAGGACCCCAACGGCAACACGCCCTACATCCGGATGGCCGGTGCGGGCGGTACGGAGTATGGCTTCCTGATCGGCACCTACGCCCTCTGCGAGGCGTACGGCATGACGAAGAACCCGAACGCCCGCGAGGCCGCCGAGAAGACGCTGGGGCGCATCATCAGCGGCCAGACCGCCACGGGCGGCTGGAACTACAACATGGCGCGCATCACGAAAGACGGCCCGGACGACATTTCGTTCGGCGGCTGGGCCATGCAGGCCATCAAGGCCGGCAAGATGGCGGGCATCCACCTGCCCGGCATGGAGGAGTGCATCAAGAAGGCGGTCAACTGCCTCAAGAAGCGCAACTACTCCGAGAAGGCCGGCTTCGTCTACCGTGCGACCACCAACCACAAGGGCGGTACGGGCGGCCTCGCGGGCGTCGGCTGCCTCGCGATGCAGCTTCTCGGCTACGCCAAGGAGAAGGAGGTCGCGAACGCCCTCAATGTGATGCGCGACTGGCAGCCGTCACTCGACAAGGTCTACTCCTATGCGCCGGGCAAGCCGCAGAACGCGCAGTACTACTGCTATTATGCGGCGCAGTGCAAGTACCAGGCGGGTATGTGCAAGGACGCGACGCCGGCGAACTTCACGCTCTGGAAGAAGTGGAACGCCGAGATGAAGGCCCTCTACACGAAGGCCATCACCACGGTCACGGACAAGTCCGGCCAGCCGGTCATGGTCAAGGACCCGGCGGGCAAGGACCGTCCGATCGGACGCTGGGAGAACAAGGACCACTACAACTACGATGTGATGGGGACCTGCCTCGCGGCCCTGCAGCTGATGGTGTACTACCGCTACCTGCCCACGACCTCGCTCAAGGCGACGGAGGTCGAGGCCGACGTCGAGACGCTCTCGAAGGACAAGGGCGGCGAGATCAGCGTCACGATCGACATCTGATCGCGTGCCGCGCCGGGACATCATGCCCTTTAGCCTCTTTCTCGCCCTCAAGTACCTCAAGCCGAAGCGCAGCGTGACCTCCGTGATCACCTGCGTTTCGGTTTTGGGCGTCCTCCTCGGCGTCGCCGTCGTCATCATCGTGCGCGCGGTCATGACGGGGTTCGGCGACCTCTGGGAGGAGAAGATCCTCGACTTCAAGCCCCATGTCTCGCTTACGCCCTACGGCGGGGGGCAGGTCGTCCAGGACGAGGACCGGCTTGCGCGGGACCTCGCCGCGCTGCCGGGCGTGGTGTCGGTTTCGCCCGAAATCGACACGCGCATCATGCTCTCCTTCCGGGGCCGCGTCTCGGCCCCGATCGTGCTGGGTGTCGATCCCGACCGCTTCCGCGACGCCTACAGGATCGGCGCGCCGCGCGCCGGCGTCTACGACCTGGAGGGGGATTCGATCATCCTCGGCGTCGATCTCGCCCGTTCGCTCGGCGTGTGGGTGGGGGATGACGTGACGGTCTACTCGCCGAAGACCCTCGCCGCGCGCGACGAGATCTTCCTGCCGCTCAAGTGGCGCGTCACGGGCATCTTCTCCTCCGGCCAGCGCGACTACGACGCGGGCTTCTGCGTCTGCTCGCTCGCGAACGCGCGGGACCTGATGGGGCTGGAACACGGCGTCTTCGCGATTCACGTGAAGACGTCGGACCCGGGGAACGCGCCCGTCTTCGACGCCCTCTGCGAGCGGATCCGAGAACGCGCGCCGACCTGCCGTGTCGTCACGTGGCGCGAGGCGGACCGCGAGCTCTTCAACGCGCTCGCCGTCGAGAAGAACATGACCGCGCTCCTCCTGATGCTCGTGACGGTCGTCGCGCTCTTCTGCGTGATGAACACGCTCCTCGTCCTGACCGTGCAGAAGACGCCGGAGATCGGCCTCCTCAAGGCGCTCGGCTTTCCGCGCGGGAAGATCATGGGCGCGTTCGTGGTCCACGGCCTCGTGCAGGTGACGGTGGGCGTTGGTCTGGGGCTCGGGCTGGCGTACGCGATCCTGCGGAACCTGCAGAACATCGTGGACCAGCTCGCGCACTTCGGCGTGCAGGTCTTCCCGAAGGCGGTCTACGGACTCGATTCGATTCCCTACCGCCTCGTCGCGTCGGACGTCGTGTGGGTCGTCGTGATCGTCTATGTCTTCGGTCTGCTCGCGGCCCTTGTCCCCGCGTTCCTGGCGGCGTCGAAGAATCCCGTCGAGGCGTTGGGGTCGTGAGGGTCGGTTTCGTGAGGGAGTCCGCATGCTGCTGAATGTCCAGAACCTCGTGAAGGAATACAGGCTGCCGGGGCAGAAGCCCATCCGGGTGCTGGACGGGGTCTCCCTTGCGGTGGAGGCGGGCGAGCACGTGGCGGTGGTCGGGCGCTCGGGCGCGGGCAAGTCGACGCTCCTGAACCTGCTGGGCGGGCTGGACGTGCCGACGGCGGGCGACGTGCAGCTGGGCGGCATCTCGCTGTTCGCCGGGTGTGGCGCCGCGCGCCGCCGCACGCGGCTGCGGGCGACGCGCATGGGGTTCGTGTTCCAGGGTTTCCACCTCATGCCCGAGCTTGACGTCGTGGAGAACGTGATGCTGCCGACGATGACGGGGCGCGTGCCGCGTGCGGGCGCACGGGCGCGCGCCTGTGCGCTGCTGGAGCGGGTGGGCCTTTCGCACCGCCTGGGCCATCGGCCCGCCGAGCTGTCCGGCGGCGAGCAGCAG
>CAKULR010000035.1 GCA_934667295.1 uncultured Kiritimatiellota bacterium | reverse complement strand
CACGAACGCCCCCGCGAAGCGCGGGCAGAACCGCGCCATCGCGGAGGTCTACGCCCCCGGCTCCACCTTCAAGCCCATCACCGCCCTCGCCGGGCTCGCGACGGGGTGGATGCCCGAGGACGAGTACGACTGCCAGGGCGTCTACCGCCTCGGCAACCTGCGCCTCCACTGCTGGGACCGCTACGGGCACGGCCCCGTGAACGTGCGCAAGGCCCTGGAGCAGAGCTGCAACACCTTCTTCTGCAACCTCGGCACGGCCATCGGCTCGAACGCCGTCATCACCGCCGCGCGCGCGTTCGGCCTCGGGCGGGAAACGGGCATCGACCTCGGCGGCGAGGTGGCGGGCGTCGTGCCCGACGACGCCTGGAAGCGCCGCTGGTACGGCCTGCCGTGGTATCCGGGCGACACCTGCCAGATGTGCATCGGGCAGGGCATGCTGCTCGTGACGCCGCTCCAGATGGCCGTGGTGGCGGCGACGCTCGCGAACGGGGGGGCGGTCTACCGGCCCTACCTCCACGTGCCCGCGTCCGGCAGGCGCCGTCCGGAACCCGTCCGCACGATCCCCTACGCGACGGACGCCATCGCGCTCGTCCGCGACGGCATGCGGGACGTGGTGGAGACCGGCACGGGGCGGAACATCCTCATCCGGGGCGAGACGGCGGCGGACACCGGGCGGCGCATCCGCCACCGCCTGAACGTGAGCTGCGCCGGCAAGACGGGCACGGCCGAGATCGGGCGCGGCGCCACGAAGCGCAAGAACACGTGGATCATCGCCTTCGCGCCGTTCGAGAACCCCACGGTGGCGCTCGCGATGATCGTCGAGCGCGGGGAGTCGGGCGGCAAGACCGTCGCGCCGCGCGTCCACAACGTCCTTGCGTCCATCTTCGGCGAGACCGAAATCACGGGGCGCACGCATGCGCGCGCCGGCATCGAGGGGAGTGACTAGACCGGCATGAACGCCCTTCTTGCAAAGTTGAAGCGCATGGACTGGGTGCTGACGGGCTGCATCCTCGCGCTCGTCGTGATGGGTACCGTCTTCATCTGGAGCGCGGGCAGTGCCCGGCAGGGCGTGTTCCAGTCCATCTGGATCACGCACGCCGTCACCGCCGCGTTCGGCCTCGCGCTCTACTTCGCGTTCGCGCTCGTGGACTACCGCAGACTGCTCGACGTGTTCGCGACGCCCGCCTACGTCGGCGCGCTCGTGCTGCTCGTTGCGGTGCTCCGCCTCGGCTCGGAGATCTACGGCGGACGCCGCTGGCTCTGGTTCTTCCAGCCCAGCGAGATCTCGAAGCTCGCGGTCATCCTCTTCGTGGCGCACCTCTTCGGGCGGGCCGGGCGGGAGTCCTTCAAGTGGTTCCTCGCGGGCGCGCTCGTGCTCGGCGCCCCCGCCCTCCTGATCCTCAAGGAACCCGACCTCGGCACCGCGCTCGTCCTCGTGCCCGCCGGCACCGCGATGCTCCTCGCGGCGCGCGTCTGGACGAAGGGGCTCGTCACGCTCCTCCTCGTGGGCCTGCTCGCCGCCGGCGCCGTACTCGGCACCGTGTTCATCGCCGAGCAGACGCCCGACCCGGCGCGCCGGGCGCGGATCTACGCCTACCTACCCCTCCGCGCGCACCAGCTCAAGCGGCTGCGCGTCTTCCTGTTCCCGGACCGCGACCTGCGGGGGGCCGGCTACAACCTGCGCCAGGCGCAGATCTCCATCGGCTCGGGGTCCGTCTGGGGCAAGGGCCTCAAGAAGGGATCCCAGAAGACGCTCGGCTACCTGCCGCCCTCCGTCTCCATGAACGACTTCATCTTCGCCGTCCTCGCGGAGGAGTCCGGCTTCCGGGGCACGCTCACGATGCTCGCGCTCTTCCTCGGCGTGCTGCTCACGGGCGCGCGCATCGCGTTCCGGGCGACCGACGACCGGGGGCGGCTCGTCGCCGTGGGCACCACGACGCTCGTCTTCTGCCACCTGTACGTCAACGTGGCGATGTCGATCGGCCTCATGCCCATCACGGGGCTTCCGCTCCCGTTCATCAGCGCGGGCCGCTCGTTCCTCGTCACCCTCCTCGCGGCGCTCGGCGTCGTGCAGAGCGTCGCCGTCCACCGGGAGGAAGGGTAGAAGATTAAGTGATTAAGTGATTAAGTGGTTAAGTTGTGGCGTAGGCCCCGCAGGGGCCGTCGTAGCCACATCGGTTCTTGCCCGGATCTGCGTATCGCACAGGCGATCTGCGTTTTAACGGAAAAGTTCATTTATTTCATCATTCAAAAAGGAGAAAGCATGTCGGTCATTCAAACGGTCGTGAGCACGGTCAGGAACTGGCTCAAGGGGAACAAGGTCAAGCGCGAGATCATCGTGAACGTCGAGAAGCTCGAAACGCGCGTCGCGGTGCTGGAGAACGGGCGCCTGGAGGAGTACATGGTCGAGCATCCCGAGGACGAGCGCCTGGTGGGGTGCGTCTTCAAGGGGCGTATCCAGAACCTGCAGGACGACCTGCAGGCCGCGTTCGTCGACATCGGCCTCAAGAAGAACGCATTCCTCCACTACTGGGACATGCAGCCCGACGTCGACGCCTTCCTGGACGAGGTCGACGACGGCGACGACAACGCGAAGGGCGGCAAGGGCGGTAAGGGCGGCAAGGGCGGACGCCGCCGCGGCAAGGCCCCGCGCCTCACCACCGAGGAGATCCACGAGAAGTTCAAGCCCGGCTCCGAGATCATCGTGCAGGTCACGAAGGGCCCGATCTCCACCAAGGGCCCCCGCGTCACCACGAACCTCTCCATCCCCGGACGCTACCTCGTGATGATGCCCGGCACGAAGACGCGCGGCGTGAGCCGCAAGATCGGCGACGCCGAGGAGCGCAAGCGCCTCAAGAGGATCCTCGACAAGCTGCTCCTCCCCGAGGAGGTCGGCCTCATCGTGCGCACCGCCGGCGTGGGCGTCAAGGGCACGTCGTTCGTGCGCGACATGCGCAACCTGCTCGAAAGCTGGCACGAGCTGCAGGGGAACGTGAAGAACCTCCGCACGCCCTGCTGCGTGTGGCAGGAACCCGACCTCGTCGAGCGCGTCGTGCGCGACTGGCTCACCGAGGACATCGACGCCGTGCTCGTCGACGACGAGAAGACGTTCGAGAAGCTGCGTGACGTCACGAGCCGTATCTCGCGCCGCGCGCGCGGCAAGGTGCGTCACTACGAGGGCGCGGAGAACATCTTCGAGCGCCTGGGCGTGGAGCGCCAGCTGCGCGACGCCTTCAACCGCCAGGTGAAGCTCAAGTCCGGCGGCTACCTCGTGATTGACGAGACCGAGGCCCTGATCGCCGTGGACGTCAACACCGGCCACCACAAGGGCAAGACCTCGCAGGAGGACGCGATCCTGGAGGTCAACCTCGAAGCCGTGGAGGAGGTCGCCCGCCAGCTGCGCCTCCGCAACATCGGCGGCCTCGTCGTGCTCGACCTCATCGACATGAAGAGCCGCAAGCACCAGAAGCAGGTCTACCGCGCGCTCAAGGACGCCCTCAAGCGCGACCGCGCCCGCACGAACGTGCTGGAGATCAGCGAGCTCGGCCTCCTGGAGATGAGCCGCCAGCGCCACGAGGAATCGATCCTCTCCATGCTGTCGAGCACCTGCCCCTGCTGCGACGGCCACGGCGTCGTCAAGAGCCCGCTCGCCGTCTCGATCGAGCTCCAGCGCCAGCTCACCTCGATCCTGCGCAAGGCCGAGGCCGAGAAGCGCCCCATCGTGCCGAAGATCGTCATCGCGCCCGCCGTCATGCAGCGCCTCCGCACGGAGGACGCGCAGATCCTCGCCGAGCTCCAGGCCCGCCACAACACGAAGCTCACCTTCGTCTCGGAACTGCACCGCCACCCCGAAAGCTATTCCATCCTAGACGCGGAAACGGGGCGCGTGCTATACTCCTCGGGTGCCGCGCGTCCGGCCGTGTAGGCAGCGCCCCCGCCCGGACACCCCGCAACCCGAAATCCCGCATCGAATCAAACAGGAAACACCATGAAGAAACGTCTCGCCACGTGTGCCGCCGCGTTCGCCGCGTTCGCCGCCTCCGCGCAGTTTCTGGAATACCTCCACCCCGAGGAGACGAAGCCCCGGGAGAAGACCACGCGCGCCGCCGGGGAACTGCGCGTTTCCGGCGACTACATGAGCGCCAACCGCAACACGGGCGAACTGCTCGCGACCGGCAACGTCACGGCGGTGTCGATGCCCTTCCGCTTCCTCTCGCAGCGCGTCGCCCGCACCACCGACGGCGTCTACTCGTTCGGCGACGATGCGTTCACAACCACCTGTACGAACGCGCTCGACGACCTGCACTGGGGCCTGCGCGGCGATTTCACCTACATCCAGGACCAGGCCATCCTCGCGAAGGACGTCTGGCTCTACCACTGGGGCATGCCCGTCTTCTGGCTGCCGATCTGGTACCAGCCCATCAACACGGACTACGGCCTCCGCGTCGTGCCCGGCTACCGCTCGCGCTGGGGCGGCTACCTCCTCACGAAGTACAACTACGCCCTCTGGGAGGAGGCCGCGCCGAACACGCCCTACCTCGGCGCCGCCACCTACGCGGACTACCGCACGAAGAACGGCTTCGCCCTCGGGCAGTCCTTCCGCTGGGGCCAGAAGACGGGTTCCGGCCTCGATGGCGGCATCCGGCTCTCCCGCGCCGGACTCGGCCACGGCAAGCTCAAGGCGTACTACGCCTGGGACGAGGACTACGACCGCTACATGCGCCGCCGCTGGAGCGGACACCACCGCAACTACCGAAACTGGGGCAGCGACGTCGACCGCGAGCGTTACCGCATCACGTTCGAACACGTCGCCGACTTCACGGAGCGCGACACCTTCAGCGCCTACGCCAACTACTTCTCCGATTCCCACATGAACCGGGACTTCTTCGACAGGGACAACCGCCTCGAATCCATCCCGGTCAACGAGGCCTGGTACGAGCACCGCGAGCTTTCCTGGGCCGCCGGCGGCTCCGTCTCGGGTCCGGTCAACGACTTCTACGCCGGAACCGCCCGCCTTCCCGAAGGCTGGCTCTCCATCGCGCCCCAGCCCATCTGGGACCTCCCCCTCAACTACGAGTCCCAGACCCGCGCCGGCTACCTCAACCACGACTACGCCCGCTACGGCTCGCACGACCCCATGTACCGCTACGTGCCGTACATCGGCGCGAACGGGCGCGGCGCCGACTACCAGGCCTTCCGCATGGACACCGCCCACCGCGTGACCCTGCCCTTCAAGCTCTGGGACGTCCTCTCCGTCGTGCCGCGCGTCGGCTACCGCGGCACCTACTGGAGCGACAGCGGCGACCGCGACGCCGCCTACCTCAAGGCCTCCGGCGACGGCCTCTTCCGCCACATCGGCGAGGTCGGCTTCACCGCCTCCGCCCGTGGCTCCGCCTGGCTTTCCGATTCCTGGCGCCATACCGTCGAACCCTACCTCGACTACTCCTACCAGGCCGTCGACCTCTCCGCCGGCAGCCGCCAGCGCTACTATGCGTTCGACAGCTACGACCGCTCCATCGACTGGCTCGACCAGTTCGGCTTCGAGGGCCGTGGCCTTCCCTACAACTGGCACGGCATCCGTCCCGGCATCCGCAACACCTTCCAGGAGCTGACCGAGGGCGGTCTGCTGCGCACGGTGCTCGACTGGGACCTCTACGCCGCCATCCCCTTCGAGACGATGACGCCCTACGGGAAGGACAGCCTCCTCGCGGGCTACCCGAACGACGACAGGGACGGCAACTACAACCGCAGCGGACACCACCAGGTCGTCCCCGGCACGCGCGTCCGCTGGAACCCCTCGCGCGACATCTCCCTCCTCGCCCGCGCCGAGTACGACTGCCAGAACTCGAAGACCGCCTACGCCGACATCGCCTTCCGCCAGCGCCTCACGGACACTTTCAGCTACAACGTGAGCTACATCGGCCGCGACCAGCGCCTCTGGACCTACCTCCCCAGCGCCTACGACCGCTGGAACTACCAGTTCTCGAACGTCCTCCAGCTCGGCTTCACGCACGACGTCTGCGAGAACTTCGCCTGGTCGCCCTACATCCGCTACGACTGCCGCCGCAACGAGGTGGACGAGGTGGGCGCCTGGTTCGACCTGCTCACGGACTGCCTCGGCTACCGCGTCCTCTTCGCGCACGAGACGTCCTACACCCGCATCGACAACTCGAAGGAGCCCTGCGACAACCGCGTCTGCTTCTTCATCTACCTGCGCGCGTTCGGTCCCGGCTCGATGCTCGACATGGCCCGATTCTAAGCAGGTCCCACAGCATGCGCGGCGCGTCCCGGAAGACGCGCAGCGAACTCCGTTTCCCGCCGCACCACGCGACGGGAACTTCTTTTACCGTTCCCCCCGCGTCGCGGGCCCGCCGGATCAGCTCCACGTCGAACGCGAAGCGCTCGATCCGCTGCGCCGCGAAGACGGCCCGCATCACGTCCATGCGGAAGAGCTTGAAGCCGCACTGCGTGTCCTGCACGTCCATGCCGCACGCCAACCGAACAAGGGCGTGGAAGACGCGCGAGAGGAACCGCCGCACGAACGGCATGCCGGGACGCCCGTAGCGGCTGCCGCAGACGATCCACGCATCCGCATACGGGGCGAGGCGCGCGAACTCGGCGAACGGGGCCGAGAGGTCCACGTCGCTCATCAGCACCCAACCGCCCTTCGCCGCCAGCACCCCGCGCCGCACGGCGGCCCCCTTCCCGCGATTCGGTTCGGTGCGCAGGACGACGAGGCGTTTTCCATCCCCCGGCACCGCCGCATCCAGCCGCACGTCCGACCCGTCGTCGACGAGAATCGTCTCCACCAGTTCGAATCCACACCTCCGCGCCGTCTCTTCCAGTTCGGGGAGACGCGCCACAAGCGCCCGCGCAAGGTCGGGCGCATTGTAGACCGGCACGACCAGCGTCAACCGCCTCGGCTCTGTTCTTCCTTCGCACATCTGCGCGTAGTATAGCAAATACACGTCCCCTTGACCCCACCGGCGCGCAATGTACCCGCGCCGCCCTCGGCGCGTGGCGTCCTCCCGTTTCTCTCCGTTTTGCCACATACTCCATCCCCCTCCCCCTATCCACCCTATTTCACTCCCGGCTTCCTCATCCAAACCCCAATCTCCCCGCCTAACTGGATTTCGTCCGCACCGTAATCTCGTCCTCGTGCCACGCCTTCCGGTCCGCGAGTGCCGCCACCTCGCCTACCCGTTCCGGGGCGACGAGGGCGTCAATCCGGTCGAGGTAGGCCGTCCGGCTCCTCGGTTCCTCCCGCATCATCCCGGCGTAGGCCGCCCGCGCCCGCGCCACCTCCACGGGGTCGTCCCCGGACGGCGCCTCCACGAGCCGCGCCGCCGGTACGGGGTCGCGCAGGCCCGTGATCTGCTTCAGCTTCCGTGCGGCCACCTTGTAGGCCATCACCGTCTTGTACTTGAGGTAGAGCGCCGGGATGTTCACCTGCAGCCACGCCTTGACCCCGCCCCGGCGTGCGACGATCATGCCGTCCTCCGTGCGGACGAGGGAACTGTCGACGTAGCACGCAAGATCCTCCATCAGCGAGCCGAAGCGGAGCAGCCCCTCGTTCGATTCGCGGGCCCCCTCCCAGGCTTCGAGGACCTGTTCCCGCGTCGGACACGGGCTTGTCGTCGTGCGCTTCCGGACCGTGCGCCGTGCAGCCGCCAGGCGCTGCCGCCGTGCCTTCTCCCGTTCGTAGTAGGCGGAACGCCGCGTCGCATGGCGGAGGCGGTCGATCCGGCGCGTCGCGCCCAGCCGCAGCCACCGCGCGAGCGTCCACAGCAGCCACACGTCACCATCCGCGTAGGCGACCATCTCCCCGACGGGCGTCCCGCGCCGCAGCCACGCGGCGGCAAGGCCCTCCGACGCCTCGCAGAGGTCGCCGAAGGCGCGGCGGTGGTCCCCGGCGCGCTTCCGCCGCGCGCGGGCGCGGTGTTCACGGGCGGCGAGGACCTCGCCCAGCAGCGCCTCGTGGCGGCGGTCGAAATCGGAAAAACTAGTATGGGTTTCAGGCATACGGACAGGATAGCAGATGGACGGGCGAAATGCAAGATTACGGTGCGGACGAAATCTTATCTTTCGCCGAAGAGTCATTGACGGAATCAACCGATTGTATCAATTTCGCGGCATTTCTCACGGCCCCAGTCGAAGCGCAAGGAGAGGTTCTCTTTTTGTGTGCGATTGGGTTGTGGGCGCAACACGGAAAGAGGAATGGCCCGTTCTTCCACCCGTTTCAACAATAGATGAAACCGTCCGAGAAGTTGGTGGGCATCAGAGGCATCGAATACCACAGAACACACAGAACTGCCTATGGCCGTCACAGAACCCACGGAATGTATTGGGAATGGAGGGATAGGAGCCTCGGAGTTTCGTGTCTTCCGGGTATCGCGAGATGCGCCGCAGAAAACGAAGTTTTCGGAGGGAAGGTTGCGAAACAACGGCGAAGCCGTCCGCAAGGGCCCGCGCGGCTTCAGTGTGCTCAGTGGTAAAAACGGAGGGGGAAGAATTTACCACGGATGTCACAGATACGGGCTTCACCCGACACGGATCTGCACAGATGGGAGGGCCAAATCGGTGTACATCCGTGTCTCGCGAAGCGAGTATCCGTGCCATCAGTGGTCCCATCACGCCCAGGGTTGTAAGACGTGAATGAAGTGTGAACGAACGGACGCGACAAGCGCGTCCCTCCCGTTCGGATCCTGGCCAGCACAATGGAAACACGACGCGGGCCGTTCGGCCCGCGTCGTCGTCCAATACCGACAGTCTTCGTCCAGCGGCGACAGTCGTCGTCCAATGTAGACGGCCTTTCGGCGCGCTAGACGCGGGCGCGCACGAGGGCGGCGGCATCGGCGGCGAGCTTTTCGATCGCCGTCCAGTCGCCCTTCGCGAGCGCGTCCCTCGGGACGATCCACGTGCCGCCGCAGCAGACGATCTCCGGTACCGCCAGGTAGTCCGCGACATTCGAGAGGTTTACGCCGCCCGTGGGCATGAACTTCACGCCCGTGAAACGGAACGCGCCCAGCAGGTTCTTGATCATCTTCACGCCGCCCGCCGCCTCGGCGGGGAAGAACTTCACCATCTTCACGCCCGCCGTGAGGGCCTGGGAAAGCTCGCTCGCCGTCGCGATGCCCGGCACCATCTCCAGCCCCTCCGCCCGCGCCGCCGCAATGACGGCGGGATCGAATCCGGGCGCGACCCCGAAGACCGCCCCCGCGTCCTTCGCCGCCTTCACCATCGCGGGCATGAGGAGCGTGCCCGCGCCGACGACGGCCTCCGGCACCGCCGCCTTGATGCGGGCGATCGCGTCCGCCGCCGCCGCCGTGCGGAACGTCACCTCCAGAACGGGCAGACCGCCCTTCACAAGCGCGCGCGCGAGCGGCACCGCCTGTTCCGCGTCCTCGATCACGATGACCGGAATGATGCCGGCCTTCCTCAACGTCTCGATCAGTTCCATCACAATTCTCCTTGAATGACAAAGCTAGCGCCCGCGACGAATCTCCGTCTCGTCCTCGTCGCCACCGTAGGGCGGAGGCGACACGCGCGCGGAGAAGTCCCAGCGACCGCCCCACTCGCCCTCGGCCAGGACCTGGCGGTACTCGCGCTCGCCCTCGCGCCAGATCATCCACGCGATGAGGCCCCGCATCAAAAAGTTCCCGCCAATGGGGATAATCCAAATATGGTCAACGCCGACAAACGGTCCCACTACGAGCAAGACTGCTGCAACGCGCCCAACAATCATGGCAAGGTAGGTTGCCTGCGCACGTGAGGTGAAGATTCGTGCGATGGAACGAAAGACACGTCCTCCATCCATCGGGAAACCCGGCAACAGGTTGAACGCACCAAGGGAGAAATTGATGATCGACGTCACGTAGAACGCGGCGGAAAGGAAGGCGATCGGACAGAATTCCGAAGCGAAGAATGTCCCCACCGCCACTACAAAACTCACCGCTGGGCCAGCCACAGCCGTCAACAATTCCTGCCAGGCCTTACGGGGCATACGTTCCAAACTCGCACAACCGCCAATGACGGTGAGCGTGATATCACGCGTACGGCACCCAAAGCAACGCGCCGTAAGCGCGTGTCCGAGTTCATGCGCGACAATGGAAACGAGCAACATCACCATGCAGACGACATCAAGCAGAAGCGATCTCGTCATACCGATGAAGAAGAACAAAAGACAAATCGTAGACAGTCCTACGTAGACAGGAATGCCAAAGATTTTGCAGATACGATATTTCTCAGGGAACATGGTAGGAGAAAAGGTTTTAGGTTTCAGGTTTTAGTTTTTAGGGGAGGCCGTTGCAGAGCCCGGACGCGACAAGCGCGTCCCTCCCGTGTGTCCGATTCGCCCCTTTCGGGAGGGACGGGCTTATCCCGTCCGTGGGCGGTCATTTCGAAGACGAGTTCGCCGCCGGATACGATGTCGGCATGTTTCAAGCGGGGACCGGAGAGCGGACGGCCGTTGAGCGTGACGGACTTCACGTACTTGTTCGCACGGGAGAGGTCCTTCGCGACGACGCGGAAGGACGCGCCGCCGGGCAGCGCGAGGCGCACTTCGGGGAACTGCGGCGCGCCGAGGACGTATTCGCCGCTGCAGAGATTGAACGGATAGAAACCCATCGCCGCGAAGACGTACCAGGCGCTCATCTGTCCGCAGTCGTCGTTGCCGCAGAGGTCGCCGGGCCCGACACCGTAGAAGCGGTCGCAGACCTCGCGCACGACCTCGGCCGTGCGGTCGGGACGGCCCGCGAGCGCGTAGAAGTAGGCCACGTGGTGGCTCGGCTCGTTGCCGTGGGCGTACTGGCCGATGAGTCCCGTCACATCACTGACGAAGCCCATGCCCGCCGTCTGCGTGGGCTGCACGAAGAGCGCGTCCAGCTTCTTCACGAACGCCGCGCGTCCGCCCATCGCCGCGATGAGCCCTTCGGGGTCCTGCAGGACGTGCCAGGTGTACTGGAAGGCGTTGCCCTCGGTGAAGTCGTTGACCGTGTTGTGGTCGTGGCCGAGGTGAAACGGATCGAAGGGCGTGCGCCAGGCCCCGTTCGAATCCTTGCCGCGCATGAGGCCGAGCGACGGATCGAAGACGTTCTTCCAGAAGGCGGCGCGCGAGCGGAAACGGGCCTCGTCGCCCCGGCCGAGCAGACGGCAGAACTCCGCCGCGCACCAGTCGTCGAACCCGCATTCGAGCGTGCGGCTCACGCTTTCGCCCTTGATCCTGTCGAACGGGTAGTAGCCGTAACGGTCGTAGAGCGCCCAGTCCTCCTTGATCTTCGGGTGCCCGAACGGATCGACGTGCGTGACCGTGAGGGAATTCGTCACGGCCTCGAACGCGAGATCGACGTCGAAGCCGCGAAAGCCCTTGCGGTAGGCGTCGACGATCACGGGGACCGCGTGGTTGCCGATCATGCAGTGCGATTCCCAGCCGAAGTAGGGAATGACGGGCAGGAAGCCCATCGCCCGGTAGTGGGCGAGCATCGAATCGACGAAACCGTCCACGCGCTCCGGCACGGCGAGCGTGTAGAGCGGATGCGCGGCGCGAAAGGTGTCCCAGAGGGAGAGGCCGGTGT
>CAKULR010000034.1 GCA_934667295.1 uncultured Kiritimatiellota bacterium | reverse complement strand
GAAGGGCGCGACGGGCTGGGTTTTCTGGAACGGCGGCACGGGGCCGGTCGAGGTCGAGCGGGACGGACACCGCCTGACGGTGGGCGCGCTGCGCGTCGGCTACCTCCAGGTTGCGGCGGACGGTGCGCTCCAGGTGAAGGAGGAACTGTGATGAAGCGGCGCAAGGCGTGGATTCTGGGCGCCGGGGCGTTCGTGGCTCTGGCGGCGGCGGGCGTGTGGGGTGTCCGGGCGTGGACGGCGCAGCGGCTGGTCGAGCGGACCGTCGCCGCGCGCAGGGCGTTCCTCGCGCGGTTCGGCATCGATTCGGACGGACGGCAGGAGTTCGTCGCCCTGCCGGCGCAGCTGCCGCACGCGCTGGGTCCGGCCCAGCTGGGGGCGGACCTCTGCTGTGACCGCCGCCTCGGCCAGACGCCGCGCCGCGCCTGTGCCGCGTGCCACCGCCTGAACGAGGGCGGTGTGGACGGCGAACTGCATGGCGGCGTCCTCACGCGCACGGTGATGAACGCCTCCTTCGCCTCGTTCTTCCTGCACGACGGTTCGCTCACGAACCAGCACGACCTCGTCGAGCGGATGCTCACGCGGCGGGAATTCGTGGGGGCGAAGGACGTCCAGGCGATCGTGCGGCGGCTGGGGGCGGACGAGAAGATGCTCGCGCGTTTCCGCGCGAGCTACGAGACGGGCCTCACCGCGACGAACCTAATCGACGCGCTCGTGCAGTACAACCGCACGCTGCTCTCGCCCCGCTCGGCCTTCGACCGATATTGGGACGGCCAGGCAGACGCGCTGAACGCGGCGGAAAAGGCGGGCATGGAGATCTTCCGGCGGCGCAACTGCCTCGCGTGCCACGACGGGCCGGCGCTCGGCGGCCTACGGGTGTCGGAGGGACGGAAAGTGCCGTCCCTGCGGGGGCTCGGAAGCCGGCGCGTCTACCTGACGGACGGCTCGCGAACCGACCTCGGCGCCGTCCTGACGCTGATGCCACGGGGTGATCTGGAGGAGGCGGAACGCGCTGCGCTCGTTTCTTTCCTGAAATCGCTCTAAAATGTGAATTTACCCACTTGCGCTCCTCCTGCATCTTTGGTATATTATCTGCTCGTTTTGGAAAAACAAGGAAACAGACATTCATGCCGACCATCAATCAGCTGATCCGCAAGGGGCGCCGCCCCCTCGCCACGCATTCCAAGTCGCCCGCGCTGAAGGCCTGCCCGCAGCGCCGTGGCGTGTGTCTCGTCGTCAAGACGATGACCCCCAAGAAGCCGAACTCGGCCCTTCGTAAGGTTGCCCGTGTGCGCCTCACGACGGGTGTCGAAGTGACGGCCTACATCCCCGGTGAGGGCCACAATCTGCAGGAACACAGCGTCGTGCTTGTCCGCGGTGGCCGTGTGAAGGACCTTCCTGGCGTTCGCTACCACATTGTGCGCGGCGTACTCGACTCGCTCGGCGTGAACGGTCGCAACCGCAGCCGCTCCAAGTACGGCGTGAAGCACCAGAAGGAAGAGAAGAAGTAAGGGGTAGGTCATGTCCAGACGTTCCAAGAAGATCGAAAAGCGGGTCTCCGTCGATCCCAAGTTCAATTCCGAGTTGATCGCCCACGTCATTCGCGTCATCATGAAGGATGGCAAGAAGACGACGGCCGAGAAGATCGTCTACGGCGCGGTCGAGAAGATCGCCGCCGAGGTCCAGAAGAACCAGGCGAAGTTCGAGAAGGGCGAGGGCGACCAGAAGGCCGTCGTCACCGAGCCGATCGAGATCATTTCCCAGGCGATCGAGAACATGAAGCCGAAGGTGGAGGTCAAGACCCGCCGCGTGGGCGGCACGACCTACCCGGTGCCGGTCGAGATCAACCCTGTCCGCCAGCTCTCGCTGGCGCTCCGCTGGATGACCACGTATGCGTCCGGCCGTCACGGCATGGGCATGCCCGCCGCCGTCGCCGCCGAGATCATCGATGCGTTCCAGGGCCAGGGCAACGTCATCAAGAAGCGCGATGACGTGCACAAGATGGCCGCCGCCAACAAGGCGTTTGCGCATTACGCATGGTAAAGCTTCAATTGTTTTTCCAGAACGCGAAGGGGATCCGTCGAAAGGCGGGTCCTCTTTCGTTTTCCGGGAGGGTCGCACTCGACGGAACAACGGGAGGGTCGCGCTTGTCGCGACCGTGGACCGGAAGAGGGGCGCTCCCACACGATGAACCGGGAGGGTCGCGCTTGCCGCGACCGGGTGGCCAGGCACGCGACCGTACGGCTAGGCGAGTGCGAGCAGGGCGACGACGGCCACGAGCAGAAGCCCGGAAACGAGCTTGATGGTAGGGGCGAAGCGGGGACTCCGTTCAAGGGCGGTCTTGAAGGCGTCTGCGGCGAGGATGATCGGCAGGTAGATGAAGGGAACGAGCGCGCAGAAGAGTGTGCCAAGCAGAAGTATCTGGACGGCGGGGGGATGGGTGGAGGTACGGGACGTGAAGTGGGGCAGGAACGCGAGGAAGAACATGATCGTGAGCGGGTTGCCCATCGACATCAGGATGCCGCGCGCAACGAGCCGGAGCCCGTGTTCGTGCGGACTCGCGAGGACGAATCCCTTCGGGGCGTGGAATCCGCTCCAGGCCTCGGCGAGACAGCCGACGGCGAGGTAGCCGATGTAGGCCATGCCGCCGTAGCGGATGACGGTCATGACGGACGGATGGGCCTCCAGGAAGGCTGCCGCGCCCAGGGCCAGGAGGAGGATCCAGATCCAGCAGCCGGTGATGAGCCCGGCCATGAGGCAGCAGGCGCGCGCCCGGCCATGCGAAAGCGCCGTCGAGATGGTGCAGAGCAGATCCGGCCCTGGTTTGATGATCAGGCCGATGCAGCCAATCAGGTAGGTCACCAGCGGACTCATGACGTACATTCTCCTGTGGAAGAATCTGAAAGCGGATATGGAAGAATTTGGAGGCGGACAGTATAGCAAAAATGGATTTTTTCGGGCTGTCTCGCTTCTCTTTCTTTCTCCTCTCCGCCACCAAGCCACTTACGGAGTGTCTTTCCTATTTGACAAGCTGGGCCGCTAATCTTCTCCCCTCTCCCCTCCCGTTACCCTCCTCTCCCGTTACCCTCTTCCTCCGCTTACCTTTTCCCCGTTCGCCTCTCTCCCTTCTTTCCTTGCGGATTCAGTTCCGTTTGGCAGATTGCCGGATTTCACTTCGGAACGGTACCGTATACTTATACTATTGTTCCGGCAATAAAGAAGGTTGATAAACTCCGATGATTGATGTTCTCGCGCGGCCTACGGCTACCCTCCGAAGCAAGCTTCTGCGGCGCATTCCCGCTCCGCAGACTACATCTGACTTCACAGAAGCCCGTCACAGACAATCACCTACAGGGTCGTGAAGTGCGAATGTTGTAACCTTGGGCAAAAACATTCTGCGGAGCGGGAATGCGCCGAAGCGGAGCGGAGGGCAGGTCGCCGAAGGCGATCGCGAAGCGATGCGCAAGTACCCGCGCGAGAGCCACACGAATCGGAGTTATTTTCACACTGGTGAGGATCAACCTAATTTATTGCCGTATCTATAAATATCTATTAAATATCTATAAAAAATTATTCCGCACAATAATCTCACAAACTCCCACCACCAAAAAAAGGCAATCAGTCCGTTCCCCTTATTTGAATACTTCACACAAACAGAAAAAACTACTACGTTTCCGAAAGATATCGGCATTTCCATTCTCCTATCCGACTTCACTCTTTCACTTCACATGAAGCCAAACAACACCACAGTCGCAACACATGTAGAACCTGTTCCCGGAAACGTCCCGACGAAAACAAATCTCTGCGCCCCCGCGTGAAGGAAGATGCGTTCGGACGCCACGCGCCGAGGGCGGCGCGGGTACTTCGCGCGCCCTCCCTTCTACGTTGTATCCCTTCTACACGACCCTGCACCCAGTTCCCAAGACACCGTTCCGAAGCGAAATCCCACAATCATCCTCCCATGCATCCTCAAATGAGATTTCCATGCGTAATAAAATCTGTACACAACGTAAATGATATAACCTACAGGAATTGCTACAATTTAAGTAAAAATAAATCCATCCCTTAACCACGGAAGACACGGAAACCGGCTTCGCCGGACACGGAAGGAGGTTGGGGAAAGATGTCGTCCCGACTGTTCAACCACAATTCCGTCACGATGCGGTGAAACGGTCGCGCAGGAGCGCGCCCCTCCCGGGCGTCGTGCCCCACAGCGCCACGCGCCGAGGGCGGCGCGGGTACTTCGCGTTCGGGATCTCGTGATGCGTTCGGAGGCTTGATGCGTTCGGAGGGCGTTCTAAAAAAGTGAAAAAAGAGGGGGGGGACTTACGGACGGGAGAAGAAGTTCACGATACGGGCGGTCTTGTCGGGGTCGACGCCGTGGGGGTGGTGGCCGAAGAGCGCGCGCTTCTCCACCTCCACCTTGCCGCCCGCCGCCTTGAGGCGCGCGGCGAAGGGCTCGCAGTTCTCCGCCGGCAGGACGGTCTGGTCCTGGCCACCGTAGAGGATGAGGACGGGGATGCCGGCCTTCGCGATCCGGTCCGCGAGGTTGACGGGCATGCGCGGGTCCTGCGCCCACGCGCCGTCCGCCGGGGCGGTGGCCTTCCACGGACCCAGCCAGTTCGGGTTCGCGCGGGCGAACGACTGGAAGTTCAGGAGCGGCGCGTCGTAGTAGATCCGCCGCACGTTCTCCGGGTGCGCGGCCGCGTAGCGGGTGGAGAAGAAGCCGCCCCAGCTCATGCCGATCAGGTTCGCCTGGGGAGCGAGACCGAGTTCCCGCACGAGAAACGCCTGGAAGGCCGCCGCCGCCGCGACGCCCGCGTCGTCCATCCGCGTGTCGAAGAGTTCCAGCGTGACGTGGTGGTAGCCCTTCTTCAGGAGGTCGGGGACGCCGGTGCGGTCGACGAACGCCTCGGCCCACTGCATCGTCCAGGTCCAGGGGCGACCGGCCGGGGGCGCCACGGACGGCTCGACGACCCAGCCGACGCGACCGTTGAAGTCGAACTTCGTCCGGCGGTAGCCGTACCACATGTCCTCGCCGACGATCCGGTGCGCACGGCCGATCTTCGCGCGCAGCGACTGCCCGGCGCGCTCGGCGTCCATCTCCGCGTTGACGTGGCGGATGACGGCGATCTCGTTCGGATCGTAGGGGTGGTGCGAGGGGCGGAAGAGATCGTGGTACCACTTCGTCACGGGCTGGTCGGGACGGCGGTACTCGAACTGCGTCTTCCACATCGACTCGTAGGGCTCGTAGGTCTGGTACTTGCCCGCGACAAGGCCCCAGCACGTGTTTCCGACCCTCTCCTGCGCGAAGAGCGGGTAGGAGGTCGCGACGTCGTCGCCCGAGATGCGGGCCAGCCACTCGGTGTTCACGAGCGGACGCCCCCAACGCGCCCGGAGGAGGTCGATCGTCTTCTTCTGCTCGCGGAAGTTCGCGTAGAGGTGGTAACTGATGATGTCCGAAAGGTCGCCCGCAAGCCGCTCGACGGCGTGGCGGGCGTCCGGCGAGGCGGAGTTGAGCGTCCAGACATCCGCCGCGAGCGGCTGCTGCGGGTCGATCTTCCACGCCAGCTCGAAGAGTTCGCGCATGTCCCTCAGCGTGCGGTCGTTGCGGTTGTTGTTGCCGGGCTCGTTCCAGAGGTCCCAGAAGAGAATGCGGTCGTCGGCGCGGTAGGCCGTCAGAAGCTCCGCGCAGAGCGCGTAGAACTTCGGGCGCAGCGCGGGATCGTCCAGCACCGTGTAACCGACGGCCTGGGGATTGCTGCCGTGCTGCGTCACGCGGCGGCCGCCGTGGTAGCCGAGGTCGTACGTCTGGACGCCCGGCGTCGGCAGTTTCCAGAGTTCCTTCGGACGCGAGCAGTCGTTGCCGAGGACGACGATGGCACGCAGGCGGTGCTTCGCGAGGATCTGCAGGTAGCGCTCGAAGCGCGCCCGGAAACCGTCGGGGTCGGCAAGCCACACGCCGAAGCCCTCCGAGGCGACGATCAGGCGCAGCGTGTTGAAGCCGATCCTTTCGGCGAGCGCAAGTTCGCGTTCCACTTCGGCGAAGCGCGCCTCGCTGCCGAGTGCCTGCCACTGGTCCACGCGGTTCGCCGCACTCGCGGGCATGTAGTTGCAGCCCCGGATCCAGGGCTGGGCGTTGTACCACGCCCACGCCTTCTCCTTTGTCCAGGGGGCCGTGCGCGCCGCCGCAAGCGGCAACGCCGCCAGGCCCGCGAGGGCGAGGACGGACAGCGTCTTCAAAACGGAAGTGTGCATCGCATGTTCCTTTCTTGTCATGAAAGCCGAAGACTCACGCAGAGGCCGCCTTCGCAGACGGCGCGGGCGCGAGGACGAGCGCGCCGACGAGCGCCGTGAACGGCGCGACGAGCACGAGCGCGAAACTGCCCACGAGCGTCTTCACAAGCTCCGCCGAGACGAGCGTGGAGTTGAGGAAGTCGAGCGGATGCGTCCCCTGCGCCGCGAACACCATCAGGAGCGTGAGGTAGCCGCCCGAATAGGCGAGGAGCAGGGTCGTCGTCATCGTGCCCACGACGCTGCGGCCGATGCGCAGGCCGGAGAGGCAGAGTTCGCGGCGCGGCAGCGCGGGGTTGTGCCGCGCGACCTCCTCGATGCCGGCGGCGATGTCCATCGCGAGGTCCATCACCGCGCCGGACGAGGCGAGCACCATCGCCCCCACGAAGATGTCCGCAAGGTCCAGCGTCTCGTAGCCGGAGTAGAGGAGCGTCTGGACGAAGGGGAGCGTCGCGCCGTTGATCTTCATCAGCCACGCGAAGAGGTCCGCGAGGACGAGCCCGGCGAGGACGCCGAGGAGCGCGCCGAGCGTCGCCGCCACCCCCTTCCGCGTCGGCCCCGCCACGAGGTACATGATCACCGCCGTCAGCACGCACACCGCGACGAAGGAAACGGCGCTGGCGGACCACCCGGCGAGGGCGAGCGGCACCACGAGCTTCCACACGACGAGGCAGCTGAAGAGGAAGCTGAAGAGTGCCTTCGCGCCCGTCCATCCGCCGAAGACGCAGAGGAGCACGCAGAACGCGCCGAAGAGGAGCCCCGCCCAGCCGAGCCGCCAGTGGTCGCGCGCGACGACGGTCTCCCCGTCCTTCACGCCGCCCGGGGGGATGATGACCACGGCGGTGTCGCCCACCGCGAAGTGCTTGTCGAGGTCGAGCTGCGCGCGGATCTCGTTGTTGGCCTTGAGCGTGCGCCCCCTCTCCGCGCCCGCGAGGACCTTCACCTCCAGGTGCTGCGAGCCGTAGTCGAGGAGGCCGAGCTTCTTGACGTCCGCATCGTCCACCTGCGTCACGCGCGCCCGCACGGCGGTGCCCGGGTCGCCGGCGACGGTCTTCGCCGCCGGCATCAGCCAGAGCCCCACGCAGACGAGCGCGAGCGCGAGGACGGGGAGGACGTCGCGGCGGCGGAGGCGCATGGCGGCCTACTTCGCCAGCAGGGCCTTCAGCCGCGCGGCGATGTCCGTGTTCTCCAGGAAGCCGACGAAGCCCTCCGCGCCGCAGCCCTGGGCCGTCGTCATCGTCGGCAGCGCCGTGTGCGCGCCCGAGGTCCAGCCGATGCCGGCGTGGTTGGAAAGGAGGCGGCGGCACGTGGAGGCGAACTGCCGGCGGCGCGATTCGTCGTACTTCGTCGTCTCCTTCTCGCGGGCCTTCACGAACGCGACATCCGTCCGGAACGCCTTCTCCAGCTCCTTGACCTCGTCGGCGGAGAGGAGGAGCAGCTTCTTCTCCTCCGTATCGGCCTGGGCCGCGTCGAACACGAGGCCGAAGCCCTCCGTCACGAGCGGCTTCACCGCGTCGAAGGAGAGGGCGGGATCCTTCTTGATCCGCTCGGCGATGCGCGACGAGAACACCTCCGCCGAACACGTCTGGTACGCGAGCAACTTCACGTAGAGCTTGTAGCCGAGGCCCGCGAAGCCCATCGCCATGCCGCCCGTCTCGTGGTCGCCCGTCGTGACGACGAGCGTTTCGGCGGGATGCCGCTGCTGGAACGCCAGCGCCACCTTCACCGCCTGGTCGAGCGAGACGGCCTCGCGCAGCACAGTCGCCGCGTCGTTCGCGTGCGCGCCCCAGTCGAGCGCGCCGCCCTCGGCCATGATGAAGAAGCCCTGCGGACCCTCCAGCAGCTCGATCGCCTTCTCCACCATCGTCGAAAGCTCGGGCTGCTTCGCCGTCCGGCCGTCAATGGCATAGGCGAGCGCGTTCTTCGCGAAGACGCCCCACACCTTGCCGCAGCCGGGTTTGAGCGCGGCGAACGCCTCCCGGTCGCGCACGACCGTGTAGCCGTCCCGCGCGGCGAGGTCGAAGACGTTGCCCCGGTACTCGGCGTGGGACTTGTCGTCGAACTTGTCGTAGACGCCGCCGCCCGCGAAGAAGTCGAACTTCGACGCGAGGAGGTCGAGCGCGATGCCGTACGAATCGCCCCGGCTCGTGCGGTGCGCGTAGAACCCGGCGGGCGTGGCGTGGACGATCGGCACCGTCGTCAGGATGCCCACCCTCATACCCCGCTTCTTCGCGAGCTCCGCCACGGATTCGAGACGCCGCCCGTCCGGCGTGATGCCGAGCGCGCCGTTGTTCGCCTTCTCGCCGCACGCGATGGCCGTCGCCGACGCCGCCGAGTCCGTGATCACCGCGTTCGCCGAGCGCGTGCGCGTGGTACACTGGTAGGGCAGGGCGTTCATCGCGAGCGGACCCGTCCCCGTCGCGCGGCTGAACTCCTCCGCGACCATGCGCTGCGGCGTGGACATCCCGTCGCCGATGAAGAGGAACACGTACTTCGGGGCCGCCGCGCACGCCGCGACGGAAACGGCCACCAGGCCCAGAACCAGACGGATCTTCATGCTTCGCATCTCCTTCATTCGCTTTCGCTCGTTCGCTCGTCGAAACACGAAACCCGCGCTGTCTGCGCGGGTTCGCTTGTTAATGGAGGTGGGAAGCGGAGTTGAACCGCTGTACGTGGATTTGCAGTCCACTACCTAACCGCTCGGCCATCCCACCGAAATCGAAGGGCCCTACTTGGCCTTCTTCGCCGCGAGAAGCCGCGCGTTCACACGCTTGGCGTATGCCTTGCGGCGGTTTCTCTTGGCACGCTGTCTAAGTTGCTGTCCCATGCGCAACAGTTTATCACAAGTTCCGGCCCCCGCGCAAGGGGGTATTTCAAAGAATTTCAAGCGGCCTACAGCTCGCGGATCTTGATGTTCCGGAAGCTCACGGTCGAGTCGCCGTGGTCCTGGATCTTGATGCGTCCGGCGGGCGTCTCGCCCCAGTGTTCGCCCGGCTTCTGCTCCCTTGCGTACTTGGACGCCGCGACGGCCTGGCGGAACGCCGCGCTGCCGCGCTCGTATGTGACGACCTTCACGCCGTTGAGCCAGTGTTCGACCACGTTGCCCTTCGCGACGATCTTCGCCGTGTTCCACTCGCCGAGCGGCCTGACGGCGCCCTCCGCGTTCGCGGGGATCATGTCGTAGAGCGACGCCACGCGGCGGCACTTCCCGTCGCGGCCCTTCGTGGAGTCGGGGTGCGCCGCGTCGAGGATCTGGTACTCCTCGCACGTCCCCTTGAAGAGCTTCGGGTTGTAGAAGTACTTGATGCCGCTGTTCGCCGCGCGCGTGAGGCGGAAGTCGAGCTGCAGTTCGAAGTCCCTGTACTCCTTCACCGTCACGAGGTCGCCCCCGCCGCCGAGCGCGGCCACCTCGGGCGGCAGCTTCTCCCACTTGCCCTCGGGGGTGATGCGGGAATGCGGCAGCACGGTCAGCACGCCGTCCTCGATCTTCCAGCCCTTCGCCGGCGGCGCCTTGCAGCCGCCCTTCTCGCCCACCCAGCCGTCGAGCGTCCGGCCGTCCCACAGGAGCTTCCACCCGGCCGTCTTCTCGGCGTCGGTGAGCGTGTTCGGCGCTGCGTTCTGGTAGGTCGCACATCCGGCCAGCAGGGCAACCGCCGCCATCATCGGAATCGTCGTCTTCATTTCATGTTCCTTTACTTGTTCAGCACGTCCTTCGTGAGCTTCACGAGGTCGCGGAAATCGCCGTCCTTCTTGCTGAGCGCGGCCTTGAGGTCGTACTTCGCCGCGAGGGCCGCGAGCTCGCCGGTACGCACGCCCTGGGCCTTGAGGAGGTTGAACTTCTCGGCCTGCTGGATGCCGTTCAGGAGTTCCAGGAAGCGGGCGGACGGCGAGCCGTCCGGGTAGACGAGGAACGTGTCGCCCGCGCGCCAGCTGCCGTAGCTCGCGTCCGCGCACGCATCGGCCGGCCAGCTGTTGTACGCCCAGCGCAGGAGGCCGTCGAGGCCGCACATCGCCGAGTACGCACCGCACCAGAACGCCTCGTCCAGTTCGCTGTCCATGAACGTGTTGGGCTTGCCGGGTCCGCAGCAGATGTAGTACGTCGTCACCTTCCCCTCCTTCTGGCGCTGGGGCACCTCGGCGAGGAAGTCCGGCGTCACGTGGCCGAGGGACTGCGAATAGCTGTCCACCACGATGCCCCTGAACTCGCTCGGCTTGCGGTTGCCCGCCATCGCGATCTTCAGGCCCGGCGCCTTCTCCCGCAGGAAGTCCACCGTGTTGCGCAGGTCCTCGGGCGAGCGCTCGTCGAGCGAGATGTAGACGTCCTCGAACCACCCCTTCTCCTTGAGGTGCGCGGCGAAGGCGGTGAGGAACGGCCCCCAGTATTCCTTGAAGAACGGCGTGCCGGGCACGGCCTTCGCCTTCTGCATCGTCCCGGCCTCGTCGTACCAGCTCACGAGGTAGCCCCACGGGCACATCGTGTAGCACGCGATGTGCGGACCGAGCCCGCAGGCGCGCCCGAAGGCGACGTAGTCGTCGAAGGGCGACCAGTCGAAGGCGGTCGTGCCGTCCGCCCGGCGCACGTACTTCACCATCGCGCCGTAGCCGTCGTGGCACTGGTGGTTCCACGGCAGGTCGACGAGCGTCGTCGGGAGCGTCTCCTGCCCCGCCGAGGCGAGCAGCTTCCAGAGCGGCGCCATCGCGGCGTAGTGCTCCTTCGAGAACGGCTTCGCGCCCGCCGTGCGCGCGACGGCCCACGGATGCTGCCACAGGTCGAGGTAGTAGCGCCAGTCCTTCGCGGGCGGCAGCACGCGGTCCACCACGCGCACCGACACGTCGCCGATCGCGTAGCGGCCCGGCTTCGCGTCCGGCGGCACCTGCACCTGCACGACCTTCGGTCCCTCCGCCCCGGAGTTCCTCTCGATGCGGTCCTTCCCCGTCAGCCGCTCCGCCGCCTTCGGCTGCGGCGCGTACTTCACGTCGCGCGCCACGCCCACCTTCACCGTGAAGCCCGCCGGCGCCGCGCCCACGCGCTCGCCCGCCGGCAGCCACGCGCTCACCGTCTCGCCCCGCCACGCGGCAAGGTCCAGCGCCCCCGCCGCCAACGTTCCGCCGACGGCAGCGCACACCATGAGAAGTCTCTTCATGCTCGTTCTCCTTTCGGTTTCCAGTCTATAGATGTAGCAATAAATCAGATTGATTCTCCCCAGTGTGAAAACAAACTCCGATTCGTGCAGCTCTCGCTACCGCTCCGCAGAATGTTTCTGCCAAAGGCTGCAACATTCACACTTCACGACCCTGTAGACGATTGTTTTGTGACTGGCTTCTGCGAAGCCAGATGTAGTCTGCGGAGCGGTAGCGAGAGCATCAATCATCGGAGTT
>CAKULR010000033.1 GCA_934667295.1 uncultured Kiritimatiellota bacterium | reverse complement strand
GGCGGCCTCTTCTCGTCCGCCGCCGACTGCGCGGCGTTCTTTGCGTCCTACTGGCCCCTCGTCGATGCGCAGCTGCGGGAACGGGAGATCGCATCCTGTCCGGACGAGGCGGTCTTCGGCCTCCTGCGCGTCCACGTGCTGTCGTCCGGCCGCCGTGTCCTCTACCGTGCGGGCATGATCTACGGCGGCGCGTCGTTCGTCGGCTTCGATCCCGGGACGCGCACCATCGTCGTCATCCTGCGCAACGTCACGAGCTGGCCCGACAAGCGCGGCTTCGCGGTCATGGAGGCGTTGGCGCGGGCGGATGGACGATGCGCCGTGGATGTGGTAGAATAATGGCCTCAAAGGAGAACAACATGAACATCACACGTAGAAACTTCCTCGGCGCCTCGGCCCTCGTCGGCGCCGCGTTCCTCGCGCCCGGATGCTGCGGCTCCTGCTGCGGCACGCGCTACGGCAAGGTCGCGCTTCAGCTCTACTCGCTGAAGGACTACATCGGCGGCAACAAGAAGCTCAAGACGAAGGGTGTCGGACTGGAGAAGGGCCTTGCGGACGTCCGCGCGATCGGCTTCGAAGGCGTCGAGTTCGCCGGCTACTACGGCTTCAAGCCCTGCGAGCTCAAGAAGATGCTCGCGGACAACGGCCTCAGGGTGTGCGGCACGCACGTCTCGAACAGCCAGTACGGCTTCGACGTGAAGAAGTGGACGTTCAACCCGGACGTTCTCAAGAAGACCTGCGAGTTCGAGACGGGCTACGGCAACACGCTCGTCATCTGCCCCGGCGGCGGCAACATTCCCCCGGGCGCCTCGTGGTCCACCGGACGCGGCGGCGAGCCCTGCAAGCCCACGAAGGAGATCGACGAGTTCACGAAGAAGCTCGCCGACTTCTACAACAAGGCGGCCGTGGTCGCGAAGGAAATGGGCTGCAAGATCGGCCTCCACAACCACACGTGGGAACACGCGATCAAGATGACGGACGGCACGTCGTTCTGGGACTACTTCTTCTCGAACACGAGCCCGGACGTCTGCATGGAGCAGGACGTCGGCTGGTCCACCTGCGCGGGCGTGGACTGCTGCGAGCAGTACGTGAAGTACCCGTTCCGCAGCCCGACGCTCCATGCCAAGGAGAACGGCATGGGCAAGGACGTGAAGCAGTTCGACGCCATCCTCGGCCAGCCCGGCAAGCCGGGCGCGACGCCGGTGCCGTGGGACCGCCTCTTCGTCGCGTCGGACAAGAACAAGGTCGAGTGGTACGTCGTCGAGTGCGAGCGCCACTTCGACGATCCGAACGGCGCCGTCAAGCCGTCGTTCCAGTTCCTCCGCTCGAAGGGCCGTTGCTAGGGCCTTCGTCCCGCCCGCCGGGTGCACATTGCGCCCGTTCCAGGAGCCGTCCGCCTGTCCGGCGGGCGGCTCTTGCCGTCGGTTCGCGGTCCGCCCCGATTTCCTTTCAGATGAGGGGCCGTGGAGGCCGCCGTTTTTGATATAATCTCCTTTCATTCATCACGGGCCGTGCCGCCCGCGAACCATTCGAACGAAGAGAAGCAAGATGAAGAAGACCGTGAAGAAGCCGTCCCCGCAGAACGTCGTGCAGAAGATCATCGCCGCCCACCTCGTGGAGGGCGATCCCGCGCAGGACGCCGAGCTGGGCATCCGCATCGACCAGACCCTCACGCAGGACGCGACGGGCACGATGGCGTACCTCCAGTTCGAGTCGATGGACGTGCCGCACGTCCGCAACGAGCTCGCGGTCTCCTACGTGGACCACAACACGGTGCAGATCGGCTTCGAGAACGCCGACGACCACGACTTCCTCGCCTCCGTCGCGAAGAAGTTCGGCATCGTCTACTCGAAGTGCGGCAACGGCATCTGCCACCAGCTGCACCTGGAGCGCTTCGGGAAGCCCGGCAAGACGCTCCTTGGGTCCGACAGCCACACCCCGACGGGCGGCGGCATCGGCATGATCGCGATCGGCGCGGGCGGCATCGACATCGCCGTCGCGATGGCGGGCGGCGCGTTCCACATCCCCACGCCGAAGGTGCGCGGCATCCGGCTGACGGGGCGCCTCCCGAAGGGGTGCAGCGCGAAGGACGTGATCCTCAAGGTGCTGGAGAAGTACGGCACGAAGGGGAACGTGGGCTGGATCTTCGAATACTTCGGTCCCGGCGTGAAGACGCTCGACGTGCCGTCGCGCGCGACGATCACGAACATGGGCGCGGAGCTGGGCGTGACGACCTCCGTCTTCCCGTCCGACGCCGTGACGAAGCAGTTCCTCGCCGCGCAGGGGCGCGCCGACGACTGGACGGAGCTTGTGGCGGACAAGGATGCGGCCTACGACGACGTCTTCGAGGTGAAGCTCGACGAGCTGGAGCCGCTGATGGCGGCGCCGCACTCGCCGGGCAACGTCGTCACGGTGTAGTCGAGGAAGGGCACGAAGGTCAACCAGATTCTGATCGGCTCCTGTACGAACGGCTCCTACCGCGACATCCGCACGGTCGCGCTCTACCTGAAGGGGAAGCGCGTCGCCGAGGACGTGGAGGTGGGCATCGCCTGCGGTTCGCGCCAGGTCGAAAGCATGCTCGCGGCCGACGGTTCGCTCGCGATCCGCATCGCGGCGGGCTGCCGCATCCTCGAAAACGCCTGCGGCTTCTGCATCGGCGCGCACATGTCGCCCCGCACGGGCGCCGTCTCGCTCCGCACGAACAACCGCAACTTCGAGGGCCGGAGCGGCACGAAGTCGGCGCAGGTCTACCTCGTCTCGCCCGAGACGGCCGCCGCGTCCGCGCTCACGGGCAAGGTGACGGACCCCCGGAAGGAGCCCGTTGCGGCCGTACCCGCGCCGAAGGCGTTCCCGGTCGACGATTCGATGTTCCTCTACCGCGCCACGGCGCGCCGGGGCGTGAAGAAGACCGAGATCGTGCGCGGCCCCAACATCGCGCCCGTCCCGAAGGGCGAGCCGATGCCCGGGACCTACCGGGGCGTCTGCGCGATCAAGGTGGGCGACAAGATCACGACGGACCACATCATGCCCGCCGGCGCGCGCCTCAAGTTCCGCTCGAACGTCCCCCAGTACGCGAAGTTCGTCTTCGAGCCGTGCGACCCGGCGTTCCACGACATCTGCCTCGCGAACAGGGAAAAGGGCCTCGCGAACGTCATCGTGGCGGGCGAGAGCTACGGACAGGGCTCCAGCCGCGAACACGCGGCCCTCTGCCCGATGTACCTCGGCGTGAAGGCCGTGATCGCGAAGTCCATCGAGCGCATCCACCGCGCGAACCTGATCAACTTCGGCATCGTGCCGTTCACCTTCGACGACCCGAAGGCCTACGACACGCTCGCCCCCGGCGACGCGCTGGAGCTGGTGGACGTGAAGGCGGCCGTCGCGGGCGACGGGCGGGTGACGGTGAAGACCGCGAAGGGTTCGTTCACCGCGACCGCGCGGCTCTCCGACCGCGAGAAGCAGCTTCTGCTGGCGGGCGGCCTGCTCGCCTCGCTCAAGTAGGCGTGCGGGGGACGACGGGCGCATGACGACAACGCTGAAGTATTTGAAGGTGATCGGGACGTGGCGCGACGTCGCGGACGCCGCGCGCACGACGATCCGCATGCCGGAAGGGCAGAAGGAGCCGTCCGCGAAGTGGAAGCGGCGCATCCTCCTCGCGGAGCACTCGCCGATCCGCAAGCTGCTCGTGGGCTGGAAGTGGAGCAACCTGCCGTACTGGGTGAGCGTCCATTTCGTGCGCCACAAGTACGGCATCGAGCACTTCGTCTCGACGCAGCGCACGGATCGGACGGGCGAGGACCGCACGGCGAAGACGCAGGACGCGCCCGTGGAGCACGAGTGCTTCGCGAACGCGGCGGAGGTGCTGTTCATCAGCCGCCGCCGCCTCTGCGCCCAGGCGAGCCCGGAGACGCGCGCGGCGTGGCGGCTCGTGGTGGACGCCCTGGCGGAGAAGGAGCCGGAGCTCGCCTCCTGCTGCGTGCCCGAATGCGTCTACCGCGGGTTCTGCCCCGAGTTCAGGAGCTGCGGGTTCGTCCGGACGCCCGCCTTCGCCGAGGCCGTGCGGAAATACAGGGGCGTGGAGGCATGACCGAGCGCATCCAGAACATCCTGAGCCACGCGGGCGTGGCGAGCCGGCGGCACGCGGCGGCGATGATCGAGGCGGGGCGCGTCGCCGTGGACGGGCGTGTGGTGACGGAGCCGTATCTGCGGTTCGACCCCGCGACCGTGAAGGTGGAGGTGGACGGGCGCCCGATTGCCGCGTCGCGCGAGCGGGTGCGCACGATCATGCTCTACAAGCCCGCCGGCGTGCTTTCGACGCTGAGCGACCCGTTCGGCGGGGAGACCGTCGCCGACCTCCTGCGCGGCCAGGTTCCGGAACGGCTCGTGCCCGTGGGGCGGCTCGACAAGGAGAGCGAGGGGCTGCTCCTGATGAGCAACGACGGCGACCTCACGCTCGCGCTCACCCACCCGCGCTTTGCGCACGAGAAGACGTACATCGTGCGCGTGGCGGGGCGTTGGAGCGCGGAGAAGCTGCGGATCCTGCGGGGGCCCGTCACCATGCCGGACGGCTACGTGACGCGCCCCGTGCCGGTGGAGGTGGTGCGCCCCGCCGGACGCGACAACGTGGCGGTGCTGGCGTTCCGCCTGCGGGAGGGCCGCAAGCGCCAGATCCGCTACATGTGCAGCGCGGCGCATCTCGTGGTGCTGTCGCTGAAGCGTGTCGCGGTGGGGGCGCTGCGCCTGCCGGAGGACCTCAAGCCCGGCGCGTGGCGCGACCTCACGCCCGACGAGCGCCGTCTGCTGGTCTAACCGTTCAACCGTTTTTTCCTTTTGACTATGAAGCTTTTGATGCTAGGCGATGTGGTTGGCTCTCCGGGACGGCGGATTCTGCGCGAGAATCTGCCGCGCATCCGGCGCGAACTGGGCGTGGAGGCCGTCGTGGTGAACGCCGAGAACGCGGCGGCGGGGTCCGGGCTCACCGTGCCGCTGGCGGAGGAGATCTTCAAGGCGGGGGTGGACGCGATTTCGCTCGGCGACCATACGTGGGGGCAGAAGGAGTTTCCCGGTTCGATCGGACGCCTCGCGAACGTCGTGCGCCCCGCGAACCTGCCGCCCGAGGCGCCGGGGAAGGGGTGGACGCTCGTGACGACGCCCATCTGTCGGTTCATCGTGCTGAACGTGCTGGGGCGCGTGTTCATGGGCCCGGCGGACTGCCCGTTCCATGCGGCGGATGCCGCGCTGCGGCAGATGCCGAAGGACGTTCCCGTCTTCGTCGACTTCCACGCCGAGGCGACGAGCGAGAAGATCACGTTCGCGCACTACCTCGACGGGCGCGTGACGGCCGTCGTCGGCACGCACACGCACGTGCAGACCTCCGATGCGGTCGTGCTGCCGGGCGGGACCGCCTTCCAGACCGACCTCGGCATGACGGGGCCCTGGTACTCGTCCATCGGACGCGACTTCCGACCCGTCCTCCAGAAGTTCCTCTCCGGCATCCCCGCGCGCTTCGACGTCGCGGACGGCCCCGCCACGCTCGAAGGCGCCGTCATCACCTTCGACCCCGCCACGAAGAGGGCGTCGGCTATCGCCCCGTTCCGCTACCGGGAGCCGCTGGCATGATCGCGTACCTGAGGGGCGTGCTCGCCGAGAAGGAGATCACACGGGTCGTCGTGGAGTGCCACGGTGTCGGCTACGAGGCGGCGATCCCGCTTTCCACCTTCGACCGGCTTCCCGCCGAGGGCGCCGAGGTGATGCTCTACACGCACCACGAGGTGCGCGAGGACGCGCAGCTGCTCTTCGGCTTCGCGACGAAGCCGGAGCGGGACATGTTCCGGCTCGTGACGACCGTCTCCGGCGTCGGACCCAAGCTCGCGCTCGCGGTCCTCTCCGGCCTCACCGTCGGCGACCTCCAGCTCGCCGTCTCGCAGGGTGACGCGAAGCGCCTTGCCGCCGTGAAGGGCATCGGCAAGAAGACGGCCGCCCGCATCGTCGTGGAGCTGAAGGACAAGATCAATCCCATCGAGGCGCTTGCGAACGCGACGGCCGAAACCTCGCGGGAACAGGGCGCCGTGCTGCGCGACGCGATGCTCGCGCTCACCGCGCTCGGCTTCAGCGAGGACATCGCCCGCGCGAAGGTCCAGCAGGTCCTCGACGGGGAACCCGGACTCGCCGACGTCGAGACGATTCTCAAGAGGGCGCTCGCCCCGGTCTGAGGCGGCGGAGACGGAAGACAGGACATTTTGAAAACAAAGGAGAAGAAATCAAGATGAAGCAGGCCTACGTCAACGGCGAACCCATTTCCAAGGAGGCGGTGCAGTTCGAGCTGGACCGTCTCGTGAAGTTCTATTCCGAGCACGGGATGCGTCCCGACGAGATCAAGGCGAACCTCCCGAAGCTCGTCGAGAAGGCCCAGGAGCAGGCGATCGGCGCGAAGCTGCTCCTCGCGCGCGCGCTGCAGCTGGACAAGCCGGTGGACGAGAAGGCCGTCGACGCGAAGATCGCCGAGATCGTCGCCCAGGTGGGCGGGCGCGATAACTTCGTGCGCGTCCTCGCCCAGCAGAAGATGTCCGAGGACGACCTTCGCCGCGAGATTGTGAAGGGGTGCCGCGTGGACGCGCTCGTGCAGCAGGCCTGCAGCGGCGTTGCCGAGCCGACCGAGCAGGAGATCGCCGACTACTACGCCGCCCACAAGGACGACTTCGTTTCCCAGCCGCAGGTGCTCGCCCAGCACATTCTCGTGAAGACCGAGGGCCTTGACGAGGCGGACAAGGTGGAGGCGCTGGACAGGATCAAGGCGATCCGCGCGCGCATCCTCTCCGCCGGCGAGCCCGGTGAGATCGGCCAGGCGTTCTGCCAGGAGGCGAAGGAGAACTCCGACTGCCCGAGCGGCGCGCAGGGCGGCTCCCTCGGCTGGTTCGGTCCCGGCATGATGGTGCCCGAGTTCGACAAGGCCGCCTTCGCGATGAAGTGCGGCGAGGTGTCGGACGTCATCGAGACCCAGTTCGGCTACCACATCATCCTCAAGACGGACGAACGCGCGGGCGGGCCGCAGACGCTCGTCGACGTCGCCGACCAGATCCGCGACCTCCTCCGCCACGAGGCGCGCGGCCGCGCGATGGACGCCTTCGTCGCCGAGCTCCGCGAGAAGGTCCGGATCGAATACAAGTAACGGGATAGGACGGTCGGCATGGATCACGCGCTTCTGTTCAAGCGGGCCTGCACGGTCATTCCGGGCGGGGTGAACTCGCCCGTGCGGGCGTTCAACGGCGTGGGCGGCACGCCCGTCTTCGTGGAGAGCGGACGTCGGCAGAAGATCCGCACCGCCGACGGGCGCACGCTCACGGACTACTGCTGCAGCTGGGGCGCGATGATCCTCGGCCACGCCCACCGCGAGGTCGTGTCCGCCGTGAAGGCCGCCGCCGCGCGCGGCAGCACCTTCGGCATCGCGACGCCGCAGGAGGTCGAATTCGCCGAACGGCTCGCGTCGCTCGTGCCGGGGCTGGAGATGGTGCGGGCCGTCAACTCGGGTACCGAGGCCGTGATGACGGCCCTTCGCCTCGCGCGCGGCGTGACGGGGCGCAACGTCGTCCTGAAGTTCGACGGCTGCTACCACGGCCACAGCGACACGGTGCTCGTGAAGAGCGGATCGGGCGTCCTCACGATGGGGGCGTCGTCCTCCGCCGGCGTGACGGCGGGCGCGGTTGCCGATACGCTCGTCGTCCCCTACAACGACCTCAAGGCCGTCGAGGCCGCCTTCGCTGAACGGGGCGACCAGATCGCCGCCGTGATCGTGGAGCCCGTTGCGGGCAACAGGGGCCTCGTGCCGCCGGCGGACGGTTTTCTGAAAGGCCTGCGTGCGGTCACGAAGAAGCACGGCGCGCTCCTCGTCTGCGACGAGGTCATCAACGGCTTCCGCTTTGGATTCTCGTCCTATTCGGCCCTGTACGGCGGCATCACGCCCGACCTCATCACGCTCGGCAAGGTGATTGGCGGCGGGTTCCCGCTCGCGGCGGTGGGCGGGAAGGCGAAGTGGATGCGGCAGCTCGCGCCGACGGGACCCGTCTACCAGGCGGGGACGCTGAGCGGCAACCCCGTCGCCGTCGCCGCCGGGCTGAAGACCCTCGATGTCCTTGAACGCGACGCGCCCTACGCCCGCATGGCCGAACTGGGCAGCGCGCTCGCGGTGGGCGTTTCGACGATTGCCGCCGAACACGGCCTCGCCGTCACGTGCCAGAGCTTCAACGGCATCTTCACGCCGTTCTGCGCCGACACGCCCGTGCAGGACCTCGCGGACGCGAAGGCCTGTTCGACGGCGCTCTACGCGCAGATCTTCCACGGTCTCCTCAAACGGGGCATCTACATCGCCCCCTCGCAGTTCGAGTGCAACTTCATTTCCGCCGCCCACACGGAGCGGGACGTGGATGCCTTCCTCTCCGCCTTCGAATCCGTCTGCGGGAATATTGAAGATCCCTAAAGCGGGAGGGCCGCGCTTGTCGCGGCCGAAATAATGGGAGGGACGCGCTCCGTCGCGTCCGTCCCACCAGAACTGTCCGAAAAGTAAGCGGGCGGTCTTGATACGACCGCCCGCTTGTTGTATAATTCATGCGTTTCCGTCGAATTGCGTGGTGTCCACCATGCGGTCGTTCGGAAACGGACATAGTTCGGGAAGCGTCTTGCGCGTCAAGCGACGTATGTGAGCCGACGCGCTTTTCCAACGCCCGAATGCCTTAATCAATTTGCAACTGCAAAGTGATCGTCGAAGGAAACCTGAGAAATTTCACTGATAGACGACGCGATGCAGGGGAGCGCAATGCGTTTCCCCTCTTTTCGTGTTTCTATCAAGGCAATCTCAGGGCCTCCTTCGAAACACGAGAAGGGGGCTTCCTTTTTCGTGTTGGATTGCCGAGCGGGCGCGACACGGAAAGGAGAATGGCCCGTTCGACAGACCGTGCAACGACAACCAAGGGCATGGAGAAGCCAGATGAAGAAGTTGACGGTTGCGGCCCTTGTTGCCGCCTGTGTGGTCTGCGGTGCCTGTGCGGAGGATGAAACGGCCCCCGAAGGCGTGCAGAAGGTCGTGTTGAAGATTTCCTCGGTCGAAACGCCGAGCACGCGCGTCCAGAAGTGGAATCCGCCGCAGATCCCGGTCTCGGCGAAGGCCATGCCGTTCAGCGAGTCGGACATCCAGAGCGCGTCGCCGGAAGAGGCGTTGAAGATGGACCGCGCGAATCGACGGACGCGCTACGAGAACAACCGTCTTCAGGCGGCAATCGCCCTGAAGCAGTACCAGGATGCGATGTCGCACTTCAAGGGGATGAAGGCGAAGCTCGAAGGCACCGCGTTCGGGCGGCAGATCCTGATGGCGGTGGACAAGTTCGCGGGCGCGGCCGGCGAATGCTTCGACCCCGACTGCATCGAGTTCTTCCACAACATGGACGCGAGCGGCGAGGCGGACGAGGCGGCGCTCATTTCCGGGAAGAAGGGCGATGACGACCTGATGGTCGCGCCGTATTTCATCAAGCTCATCTTCGACGACCCGCAGACCAAGGTCATGCAGGGCATGGTCGCCGGATCGGAAATGAAGCGCACGACCGTCAAGATCGGGTTGACGTTTGAAGTCCAGGCCCTGAGCGGGAAGATCATCACGTCCGGCAATGTCAAGAAGGAGAAGTCCGAGCGCGAGACGAGCATGGGCGGCGTGGACGAGAAGTCGCTCGTCATCGACGCCATCGACGAGGCCCTGCAGGAAGCGGCCCGGCGCATCAACGCCTACTTCGTCGCCAAGGCGAAGTTCAAGGTCATCCCCGCGAAGAAGGACAAGGAGTTCGACGCGGATTCGGCGACGCTGGAGATCGACGGCGTTTCGCACGAGATCGGCGACGAGATCTCGATCATGAAGGGCAAGCATACGATCACCGTCGATCTGGACGGCTACAAGCAGAGCGGATCCATCCGCTTCGACATCCGCAAGTCCGGGCAGATCAAGATCAAGATGAAGAAGGTCGCGGAGAAGAAGGAAACAGCCGAAGAAGAATAAGGAAATGAAAATGAATCGAAAAATGAATCGGAATCTGTTTGCCGCCGCCTGTGCGGGGGTTCTCCTGGCGGGATGCGTGTCCTACAACGGGCGCTCGCTCGACGCCGACGAGGTCGTCGACGAGTCCAACCAGGCCTATGCTTCCCAGGCGCAGAAGGCGTATGCCGCGCGCATGAAGGCGCCTGCGCGCCCCGTCGTCATCGTGGAGGCGCCCGAGATGGGCATCTTCCTCGGACCCAAGTCGTTTGGCGGACATCCGCTCTGCAACGATCCCGCCGTCCGAAAGGAAGTCGCGCTCGCGTTCAAGGGGCAGCTGCGCGAGAAGGTCGGCACCATCAAGGACTTCAAGCTCGTCGAGGAGGCCCAGGCGATGGTGGCCGTCGGCGACGCGGCCGTGCAGGCGCCGAACTATCGCCTCACCTACAACGTCACGAGCCTGGAATTGAAGGAGAATGCCGTCGGGAGTCTCGCGACGGGATTGGCCGGACAGGCGTTGGGCGGAGGTGCCGGAAGTCTGGTCGCCAACCAGAAATTCTGGGACGGCGTGGCCAAGGTCGAGGTACGCCTGTTCAAGCCGGACGGCACGACGCCCATCTTCTCGTTTGTCGGCGAGGGGGTCTACAACAAGATGGTCGATGCCGCCTCGCCGCTGGACAAGACCTTCCTCCTGGAGGCGGTCAAGATTGCCGCGAACAACGCGATGGACGGCTACGTCCAGAAGTTCGGGCCGCCGATCTTCGTCACGGACACGTGCCAGGGCGGACAGTTCGCCCGTCTGAGCGTCGGCTCGAAGTTCGGCGTGCAGGCCGGCCAGCGCGTTGAGTTCTACCGCAACAAGGTGCGCAAGGGCGCGTCGGGAGAGGACGAGGTTGCGCGCAGGGTCGTCGGAAGCGGCGTTGTCGGCGCGAAGGGCGCGCCCGTCGAGGAGGACGGCGCATGGGTCCTCGTTGAGGACTTCGACGAGCAGAACCGTTCCGTCTTCCGCTGGACGTCGGCGCGGATCGTTCCGTCCAAGAAGTAACAAGACAAGGAGAACATGCAATGAAGAAACTTGCCTACTGCCTTTCCGCGCTTGCCCTGTTCGTTTCGCCGGCATGGGCGGACGATGACGATGAAGACGAAAAGGCCGGACCCGATCCGCGCCCGTTCGTGTCGATCGACGCGGAACACATCGAGAACAAGACGGATCAGCCGAACGCCAACTTCAAGAGTCTGGTCGACCGCCTGAACAACGCCTTGACCGAGACGGGCCTTTGGCGCGTCATGGACATGAAGGACATGGCGGACGCCATCAAGAAGAACGACCAGCTGGCTTTGGCGGCGAACGCCAAGAAGATCGACGACTTCGAGACGCCCGGCTGGATGGTCAAGATGTCCGTCACGATGTACGGCGTCGCCTCCGCGCAAAGCCAGAACGCGCTCATGGGGAACGTGACAAGCCACGAGCAGGGTAAGGTCGAACTCATCCTGCGCGTCATCGACCAGAAGGGCGAGACGCTGAAGTCGAAGAACATCAGCGCCCAGAGCTACGGCAATGCCTCGGTCGCGTCGAACCTCAAGGAACAGGTCCTTCAGGACGCCAACAAGAAGGCGTGCGACCTCATCGTCGCCGCGCTGATCGAGATGACGCCGTTCTACATCGCCGACGTCGAGGGCGGCCTTGTCAACGTGGACATCGGCAAGCCGACGGTCCAGGTCGGCCAGGTCCTGCGTGTCATGAAGCAGGGGAAGGGCAAGAAGAGCCGCCGGACCGGCAAGGTCACGAAATCCGAGAAGGAGGTCGCCCGTCTGCAGGTCGTCTCCGCGACGGACGAGATGTGCCAGGCGAAGGTCCTCGGCGGGGAGATCAAGCCCGGCGACGACGAGGACGACCCGTACAGGAAGTCCGTCGTCCGGTTC
>CAKULR010000032.1 GCA_934667295.1 uncultured Kiritimatiellota bacterium | reverse complement strand
CTTGCCGCCGTCGAACGGAATGCAGGGCACGAGAATCGTCTGAAGATGCGGGAGGGCCGCGCTTGTCGCGGCCGGGGTCTTGCTCTTTGCGTCTTTTGCGTTCTTTGCGGCTGAAAATGTGCGGCTGAAAAAATGAAGGTCCATCCATGAAAGCGATCCAGAAGGTTCTCGTCGTCAACTGCGGCTCGTCGTCGCTCAAGTTCCAGCTCTTCGACATGAAGGGCGAGAAGATGCTCTGCAAGGGGCTCGTGGAGCGCATCGGCCTCGACGGCTCGCGCCTCGTCTACACGAAGACCGGGTGCGACAAGGTCGTGCGCGAGGTGCCGATGAAGGACCACGTGGCGGCCATCGGCCAGGTCATGGCCGTCTTGACGGACGAGAAGGTGGGCGTGATCAAGGCCCTCTCCGAGCTGGACGCGATCGGGCACCGCGTGGTGCATGGCGGCGACAAGTTCTCGGAGCCGGCGAAAATCACCGCCGCCGCGAAGAAGCTCATCCAGAAGTGCGTGCCGCTCGCGCCGCTCCACAACCCCGCGAACCTGCAGGGCATCGAGGCGTGCGAGAAGGCGGCGAAGGGCGTGCCGAACGTCGGCGTCTTCGACACGGCGTTCCACCAGACGATGCCGGGCTGCGCCTACCAGTACGCGCTGCCGCGTCCGCTCACGCGGAAGTACGGTCTGCGGAAGTACGGCTTCCACGGCACCTCGCACAAGTTCCTCACCCAGGCCGCCGCCGCGTGGCTGAAGAAGCCCCTGAAGAAGGTCAACCTCGTCACCTGCCACCTCGGCAACGGCTCCTCGATCACGGCCGTGAGGAACGGCGAATGCCTCGACACGACGATGGGCCTCACGCCGCTCGACGGCCTCATCATGGGCACGCGCTGCGGCCGGGTGGACCCGGGCGTCATCTTCTTCCTCGCGAAGCACGGCTACACGATCGAGCAGATCGACACGCTCCTCAACAAGGAGTCGGGCTTCCAGGGCCTCGCCGGCGTGAAGGGCGGCGACTCGCGCGACGTCGTCGCGAAGGCCGAGGAGGGCGACCTCGACGCGCTGGAGGCGCTGGAGGCATTCGGCCACCGCGCCGCGATCTACGTGGGCGGCTACAACGCGCTCGTGGGCGGTGCGGACGCCATCGTCATGGCCGGCGGCATCGGCGAGAACGCCTCCGAACTGCGCGAGCAGATCGTCAAGCGCCTCGGCGCCCTCGGCGTCAAGCTCGACAGGAAGGCCAACCAGAAGGTGCGCTTCGGCGCGAGCGGCGTCATCTCCACCAAGGACTCCAAGATCCCCGTGGTCGTCATCCCCACGAACGAGGAACTGATGATCGCCCGCGAAACCGTCGCCGTGCTGAAGAAGAAGTAGTTAAGTGGTTAAGTGGTTAAGTAGTTAAGTTGTGCGTCGCGCTTCCAAGAGGTTTGCCGGATTCCATGATAAACTTAACCACTTAACCACTTAATTACCCAAGGCCAGTTCTCTCGTAAACTTAACCACTTAACTACTTAACCACTTAATTACCCAAGGCCGTTTCCCCAGCAAACTTAACTACTTAACTACTTAACCACTTAATCGTCTTATTATGAATGCCATCAAGAAAATCATTGAGAAAGCCTCTTCCCTGAATGGGACGATCGTGCTGCCGGAGGGCATGGACGCGCGCGTCATCACGGCGGCGTGCAGCTGCGTGGACCGCAAAATCTGCACCCCCATCGTGCTCGGCACGCCGCAGGAAATCGCCGACGCCGAGGCGAAGGCCGGGCTCTCGCTCGCCGAGCGCGGCATCCGGACGATCGACTACACGCAGGGCGACGCCGAGCTGGAGGCCGCCTACCTGGAGGCGTGGAACGCGAAGGAGAGCCGCAAGCCGGCCGAGAAGCAGAAGATCATCGACCTCGCCGGGGCGCAGAAGACGCTCCGCACGAAGCGCATCTACTTCGGCGGCATGATGGTGAAGCTCGGGCGGGTGGACGGCCTTGTCGCCGGCGCGATCGCCTCGACGGGCGACATGCTGCGCGCGGCGTTCCACACGCTCGGCACGCAGAAGGGCGTCAAGACGGCGTCCAGCTGCTTCATCCTCGACCTGCGCGAGCCGACGCCGAGCGGTGACGCGGTGCTCGCGTTCGGCGACTGCGCCGTCATCCCCAACCCCACGGTGGAGCAGCTCGTGGACATCGGCCTTTCGACGGCCCAGACCTACCGCGACCTCACGGGCAACGAGCCGCGCGTCGCGTACCTCAGCTACTCCACGAAGGGCTCCGCCGCCGGCGACCTCGTGGAGAAGGTGCAGAAGGCCGTCGCGCTCGCGAAGCCGGTCTTCGCCGAGAAGGGCATCGCGATGGACGGCGAGCTGCAGTTCGACGCGGCCATCGCCCCGGCGGTCGGCCAGCTCAAGAACCCCGGCGGCGCGATCCAGGGCAACGCGAACGTCTTCATCTTCCCGGACCTCCAGGCCGGCAACATCGGCTACAAGATCGCGCAGCGCCTCGGCGGCGCGGCGGCGATCGGACCCAACCTCCAGGGCCTCGCGAAGGCCATGAACGACCTGAGCCGGGGCTGCAGCGCCGAGGACATCGTGGGCACCATCTGCGTGACCCTGCTGCAGAGCACGACGAAGTAGGGACGGGGTGACGTGACGGCCGCCGAACAGATTCGCCGGGCGCAGGAGGTCTTCGATGTCGAGATCGAGGGCCTGCGGCGCACGCGCGCCGCGCTGGGCGACTCCTTCGCGCGCACGGTCGGGCTGATGCTCGCGTGCGTGGAGGCGGGCGGCAAGGTGGTCGTGACGGGCGTGGGGAAGAGCCTCCACGTCGCGGAGAAGACGAGCGCGATCCTCGCTTCCACCGGCACCTGCTCGGTCGTGCTCAATCCCGTGCAGGCGATGCACGGCGACCTCGGGATGACGGGGCCGAAGGACCTGCTGCTCGCGCTGAGCTTTTCGGGCGAGAGCGAGGAGCTGGTCCGGCTCGTGCCCGCGATCCGCCGCCACGGGCTGAAGGTCGTCGCGCTCACGGGGCGGACGGACTCCACGCTCGCGCGGCTTTCGGACGTGGTGCTGGAGATTCCCTGCGGCGCCGAGGCGTGTCCGTTCGGCATGGCGCCCACCACCTCCACCACGGCGACGATGGCGATGGGCGACGCGCTCGCGATGGTGATGCTCGACGCGCGGCGGTTCGACAAGGCGAGCTATGCGCTCAACCACCCGGCGGGCGCGATCGGCCGCGCGCTCGTGCTGCGCGTCACCGACGTGATGCGCACGGGCGCGCGCGTCGCGTCCGTCCCCCCCGCGACGACGGTGCTCGACACGCTGCTCGCGATGACGAAGGCCCAGGCCGGCAGCGCGGTGGTGCTGGACGCGGAGGGGAAGCTGGAGGGCATCTTCACGGACGGCGACTTCCGCCGCCACGTGAGCGAGGGCCGCGAGGTGCTGGGCGACGCGGTCTCGCGGCACATGACGCGCCACCCGCTGACGATCGGCGGCGACGCCTACGCCGTCGATCTGCTGCGCGTCTTCGAGTCGCGCCAGATCGACGACCTGCCCGTCTGCGCGGCGGACGGCCGTCTGCTCGGCGTCGTGGACATTCAGGATTTGCCCAAGATGAAGGTTTTGTGATACACTGTTGACGAACGATAAAAGCAAGGAGGCCAGATATGCAGTTCAAGACAATGGTTTGCTTTACTCTCGCAGTTGCGTGCGCGTGTTCCCTTTCCGCCCAGTCGCGGCGGCGGGGGCCTGTCGGCGCAGACGGCGGTGCCGCCGTCGCGAAGGGCCGCGATGCGTACGTCACCATCGACGCGCCGGCCCGCCCGGGCGGCACGTGCCTCGCGAGCGCGCCGAACCTGCAGGCGAACGGCAAGCTCATGCCGCCGCTCGGCGGGCGTCCGCGCCAGTGGATCGTGCTGGAGACGAAGTACACGACGATGGCGAAGTGGCAGGACGAGCTCACGTTCACCTGGCACGTGCTGCTCGACGCCACCAAGGCGAAGGAGAAGGACCCCAAGAACCTCCCCGCGCAGTATTCCTACTACAACACGCAGGTGCGCTACGTGGACATCAAGAAAGGCAGCCATATGGCGAGCGTGTGCCTGCCGCCGTCCGTGCTGGAGCGCTTCGGCGAGCCCTGCACGATCAGCCTCATCATCACGAACAAGGAAGGCGACGAGCTCGCGTTCCACACCGAGAACATGAGCGGCGACGTCAACCAGGCCGGCGAGAAGTGGTGGGAGAACGACAAGTTCATGAACTGGCAGAAGAGGGTCAAGGGCGAGATGAAGCCCATGCTCGAACGCCGCCAGGGGCTGGTCGACCGCTCGAAGACGCCGTTCTGGCTCGTGAACAACGCGGACTACGAGCTGGTCCAGTAGTCCGTCTCCCCCACAGCTTCGTGGAAGGTCCAACATGGCAAAGATCCTCACTCTCAACATCGGGGCGTCCAAGGCGCTGCTCGCCGAGTACGCGCTGAGCGGGAAGCGGAACCCCACGCTCACCGCCTACGGCAGCGGCGAGCTCCAGGCCGTCGACGTCAACGACCCCGGCTCGATCGCGGCGGCCCTGCCGTCCGTCCTCCACCAGATCATGCGCGAGACGGGCATCCGCCCCGCCCCGCTCGTCGTGTCGCTGGGCGGGCAGCCGGTGTTCCCGCGCTTCGCGAAGTTCCCGGCCATCGGCGACGCGGCGAAGCTCGAACAGCTCGTGCGCTATGAGATCGAGCAGAACGTGCCGTTCCCGATCGACGAGATCGTGAGCGACCACCAGTTCCTCGGCACGACGGCGGACGGCGAGAACGCGGCGATCATCGTCGCGGCGAAGCTGGAGGCCGTGCGCGCCGTCACGGACGCCGTGCGCGGCGCGGGCCTCAAGCCCCAGGTCGTCGACGTTTCGCCGATGGCGATCTGCAACGCGCTCAAGTTCGCCCACCCCGGCCTGACGGGCTGCTCGGTCATCCTCGACATCGGCTCGAAGACGACGAACCTGATCATCCTCGAAGACGAGAAGATCTACAACCGCTCGATCCCCGTCGCCGGCAACCTCATCACGAAGGACATCGCGCAGACGTTCGGGTGTTCCTTCGAGGAGGCCGAACAGCTCAAGCTCGAACGCGGCTACGTCTCGCTCGGCGGCGTGACGGAGGACGAGGACGAGGTGTCCGACCGCGTCTCGAAGGTGATCCGCACGGTCCTCACGCGCCTCCACGCCGAGATCTCGCGCTCGATCAACTTCTACCGCTCGCAGCAGGGCGGCAGCGCCCCGAGCCGCCTCTTCCTCACGGGCGGCAGCGCGCGCCTGCCGCAGCTGGACCAGTTCTTCATGGAGTCCCTGCAGGTCGAGGTCGCCTTCCTGAATCCGTTCGGGAAGGTCGGCTTCGGGCCGAAGGTCGACCGCGCCGCGCTGGAGGCCGATGCGTTCACGCTCACCGAGAGCGTGGGCCTTGCGCTGCGCGGCATGGACGCCGCGTGGATCGCGATCAACCTGATGCCGCCGGAGCTGGTGGAGGAGGCGCGTGCGCTGAAGCGCGTGCCGTTCCTCGCCGTGGGCGGCGTCGCGTTCCTGGCCGCGCTCGGCTGCCTGTGGCTGACGGAGCGCCACGGCGAGGCCGCCGTGCAGGAGAAGGTCGAGTGTGTCCGGCAGATCACGTCCGGCAAGAAGCTGAACGAGTTCAAGCAGCGGATCGCGAAGGAACAGCAGGCCGTCGCCGCCGAGCGCGAGAAGTGCGAGGCGTTCCAGCGCCTCCTGTGGGACCGCTCGGCCGCGCTCCAGCGCGTGCGTGCCGTGCGCGGGAGCCTGGTGCCCGGCATGTGGATCACCGAGTGGACGGTCATTCCCGCCCCGAAGGACGACCCGGAGGGACGCGAGGGCGTGCGCGTGACCGTGCGCGGCTGGCGCGACGCGATGGCCAAGGTCGAGAAGACCTGGTCCGACGCGCACGGCGGCAAGGTGACGACCGCGTCGAAGATCGTGGAGGACGCGCTGAAGAAGAGCGCGGCGTTCGTGCCGGATTCCGTGAAGATCGTCGCGCAGAAGGAAGTCAAGGAATGCCTTTCGGAGTTCTCGATCCAGATGGCCCTGGCGTCGGCTCCGTCGGCTGCGCCTGCGGGGAAGGCCGCCGGACGCAATGGAAAGGCGGGGAAGAGGAAATGAGTCTTTCGAAGCAGCAGATGCTGGGCATGGTCGGCGCGGGCGTGTTCGTGCTGTGCGCGGGCGGCCTGGGCTTTGGCGTGTACCTGGCCTGGGACGGCCGGTGCGAGGCCGAGGCGGCGCTGGAGGCCGACGTGGGCGGCTTCCGGAGCCACTACGAGGCGGCGGTGTTCCCGTCGAAGCGCTCGCTCGATTCCGTCGTGTCGAACAAGGTGAGCTACACGGACTGGTACGAGTCGGCGCTCGCGCTCGCCGCACGCGGCGACAAGGTCTTCCCCGTCGAGTTGCCGCCAATCTTCAAGCAGCGCCTCCAGCGGGAAGTGCGGCGCCTCGCGTCGCTCGCGGGCGGCGTGGACGGCAGGATCGCGGCCCCGACCTTCCTCTTCGGCTTCGAGCAGTATCTGGGCGAGGGCGGCGTGCTGCCCCAGGAGCAGGACGTGCCGCGCCTCGCGGTGCAGCTCGACACGATCGCCCGGGTCGTCGACATGTTCGCGGAGGTCGGCGTATTGGAGGTCAAGGCCATCCAGCGCATCGAGAAAAAGCCCGCCTCCGACGAGGAGGAGGATGACGGTGCGCGCCGCCCGGCCAAGGCGAAGAAGGGCGCCGGCACGGAGGCCGACGCCCCGCAGGAGACCTGCCTCGCCTATGCGTTCGAGTTCACGGCCCGTCCGGCGGCGCTCGTGGCCGTGCTGAACCGGCTGACCGCCAGCCCGCGTTTCATGACGGTGAAGAACCTCTCCTTCCGCGAGACGGCCGACATGATTGTGGAGCATCTGAACGCCGTGGAGAACGCGAAGAACCAGAAGGCGTCCGGCCGTGGCGCCGCCGGTCGGCGCGGACGCCGGGGTGCGCCCGTGGCGGCGGATGCGTCGCAGGGCGGCGCGGAGGCGGCGGTCAACCCGCTGGTGGTCGATCCCGAACTCGACGCACCGATCCAGGTGAATTTCACGCTTGAGGTCCGCGACTTCGGCCGGGCGGCTGCGACGGCGCCGTCCGCAGAGGACGCGGCGACCGAGGCAAAGCCCGAGCCCGAGGCGGCGAAGCCGACGGCGGAGAAGAAGGGGGATGGAAAATGAGCGTCTCCAGGCAGAATTTCCTTGCGGCGCATTGGGACTGGCTTGTCATGCTCTTCGGCGTGCTGGCGCTCGCCGCGGCGGGTGCGCTGCTCGCGCTGAAGATGGGGGACACGGAAAACGCCGATGCCTACGCCCAGTCGCTGAACGCCATGCAGCCCGCGCACGAAGGCGTGGCGCCGGTCGATCTCGGTGCGCTGCAGAAGGTCTTCCGCAGCGCGAAGACGCCGCCCCAGCTTGAGGCGGTCGATCCCAAGAAGGCGAACTTCCTCGCGAGCGAGCGGCGCGTGCTGTGCCGTCAGGGCGATCCGTCCTCGAAGAAGAAGGCGTGCGGGAAGCCGATTCCCGCCGACTGCGAGGTCTGCCCCTTCTGCGGCGCCCACCAGGCCGTCGTGAAGGTCGAGGTCGATACCGACCACGACGGCATGCCGAACGACTGGGAGAAGAAGTACGGCTTCAACCCGAACGATCCCTCGGACGCGGCGAAGGACGCCGACGGGGACGGCTTCACGAACCTGGAGGAGTATCAGGCTGGCACGGATCCGCGCGATCCGAAGTCCCACCCCGACTACCTCGATTCGGTCACGGTCTCCGGCGGCATCCGCCAGACGACGCTGCCGTTCTACTTCAATGCCGTCACGCCCATCCCCGGCGGACACCGCTTCACCTTCCTGCGCCACGGCGTGAAGGGCTTCGACGCCAAGGTCTCCGTGAAGCTGCACGAGGAGATCTGCGGCGAGGGCAAGAACGCCTGGAAGTCCGGCTGGACCGTCGAGGCATACGAGCAAAGGGAAGAACTCCGTCTGCGCCCCGGCACCAAGATGAAGGTTCCCGTCGACGTCTCGACGGTTGACGTGCGGCGCAAGAGCGACGGCAAGACGCTCAAGATCCGCATCGATGAGCGCACGGTCGCGGTGGAATCACAGGCGCAGCTGCGCTACAACCGTGGCGAGGGACGCGACCTGACCGTTTCGGAAGGCACCGAATTCACCCTGGGCGACCGCACGTACCGCGTGACGAAGCTCAAGGGCGTGAACGGCGGCTGTGAAGTGACGATCCGCGACCTTCAAACAAAAAAAGAAAAAACCGTGCGTTGAGACTTGATTCTCCCCCCCAGAATGGGGTATCATTTAGAGACCTTTAAGGAGCATCCTCGATGAGAGCCAAAAATACGTTTGCCGCTTTGGGCGCCGCCTGTGTTTCGCTGGTCCTTGCAACGAGCGCCGTTGCACAGAACGACCTGGACGATCTTCTCGGCGACCTTGACACCCCGTCAGCGAAGAAGGAGGAGCCCGCCAAGCCCGCTCCTGAGGCCCCGAAGCCGGCCCCGGAGAAGAAGGAGGCGGAGAAGGCCGTCGCCGAGGAGAAGCCCGCTGCGGCCGAGAAGTCGGTGGAGGAAGAAAAGCCCGCCGCCGAGCAGAAGCCTGCCGAGGAAGCGAAAGTTGCCGCGGCCGGAAAGCCGACGGAGGCGAAGCCCGCCGAAGAGGCGAAGGTTGCCGAGGCCGAAAAGGAGGCGGAAGAAAAGCCCGCCGAAACTGAAAAGCCGGTGGCTGAGCAGAAGCCTGCCCAGAACAAGATCGAGCCGGTGGTGGAGCCCGTCAACAAGGATGCCGCGCTCATCAGCGATCTCGTCGCGACGGAGACGCTGCGCCGCCAGGCGCTCGACGCCCAGGCCAACAAGGAGCTTGGCGTGGCGCGGGCCGCGATGGAGGCGCGCGACTGGGAGACGGCGTTCAAGCAGTACCGTTTCGCCCTTGCGCACCTGAGCGACCGCGAGGATGCGGCGCAGTGGCGCAGGGAGTGCCGCCAGGGCATGGCCGAGGCGAAGTACCGTGCGGCGAAGCAGGCGCTCAAGGAAGGTGACCGCGAACACGCCGAGGTCTACGCGAAGGAGGCGCTGGCCGAGCGCCATCCGCTCGCCGGGTCGTTCCTGGAGTCGCTGAAGGCCGAGTCCGTGCAGGAGGCCGAGACCGACGTCTCCGACATCAAGCACCGCCGGAACGACGCGGACTACAAGAAGGACCGCGACACGATCCGCAGGCGCATCCGCCTCTCCGCCCAGTACCTCGCCGTGGCGGACCTCGCGAACGCGCTCGACCAGGTGGATCTCGTGCTGCGCAGCGATCCCTACAACGAGGAGGCGATTGCGCTCCGCGACCGCATCCAGCGCAAGCGCGAACTCATCATCGACAAGGAACGCGAGGCGACGCGCAAGGGCATGATCGCCGACGTGGGCGCGGCGTGGCGGCCGGTGTATGCGGTGAACTCCGCCGACCTCAAGGCGGTTTCGAGCGGCACGGCGAAGTCCCCGCTGGGCGGCGACGGCGAGCGTTCGGTGGAGCAGTCGATCGAGAAGCGCATGAAGGAGATGATGCTGCCGTCGATCTCCTTCCGTCCGCCGGCGACGATCATCGACGCGGTTGACTACTTCCGCCAGGCGTCGAAGGACTACGACCGTCCCGAGATCCCCGTCGACCAGCGCGGCTTCAACTTCGTCCTCCAGCTCGACAAGGTGCTGACGAACAACGGCGGTGCGGCGGACGACGCGAAGGCCAAGGGTGGAAACGACAATGCGTTCTCGTCCGCTGCGGACGACGAGGGCGGCGATGCGGCGGGCGACGTCCCCGTCATCCCGAACGTGACGGCGTCGAACATCTCCCTCCACGAGGCCCTGAAGCTCGTCTGCCAGGTGTGCAAGCCCGCCTACAAGTTCAAGGTGCAGGGCTCGGTCGTGATGGTGATGCCGAAGACGATGACGACGGACGAACTCGTCACGCGCACCTACTCCGTGGTCGAGTCCTTCGTGGACCGCATGAACGACGCCTCCAACTCGCTCAAGGACAGCAAGGCGGGCGACTTCAGCGGCGGTGGCGACGACGAGGGCGGCGAGAGCCCCGAGAACCAGTGGAAGGCCTACTTCGAGGATCTCGGCGTCACCTGGCCGCAGAACTCCCGCATCAAGTACATCAAGGCCGTCGGCAAGCTGCGCGTCACGAACACGGAAGACCAGCTCGCCATCCTGGAGGACGCCCTCAACGAACTGAACGTCACGCCGTCGATGATCGAGATCGAGACGCGCTTCGTCGAAGTCGCCCAGGAAGACCTCAACTCCCTCGGCTTCGAGTGGCTGCTGAACAGCGACTACTCCTTCAACGTGGGCGGTAAGCTCGCGAAGGCCCTCAACCTCAAGGACGGTGCCTTCAATGCGACGGAGACGACCACGACGACGCGGGTGCCAGGGCTTGTGGATGGCGTCGGTACGGTAACCGATGTCAGCACGACGACAAAGGGAACGGCATGGGGTCGGAATTGGCATCAGGCCGGTGATGCCATGGTGGATCGTAATGGCAATAAGGTTGTCGATTACTGGCGGAATGCCGGTACTGGGGAAACGTCAAAAAACTGGTTTAAGGATGCGGAACCGGTTTACAAGCAATATCCGTCTTCCGGATACACCAGGACGGGCAAGAACGTCGGCATCAACGCGATCGACGGCTCCACCTACCAGACGGGCATGCGCTACCTGAGCACGGAGGGCAACCACATCTCCGGCGAGGGGGCGAGCGCCAACGACAAGTTCATGAAGATCAACGCCTTCCTCGGAAACGCCGACCTCTCCATGATTCTGCACATGCTCTCGCAGCGCAGCGACACGGACCTCCTCTCCGCGCCGAAGGTCGTCACGAAGAGCGGCAACGAGGCCGTGATCAAGGTCGTGACGATCTACCGCTTCCCGCAGGACTACGACGTGACGATCCAGTCCACCTCCTCGGGTTCGTCGAGTTCGGTGAGTGGCAGCACGACGGGCGGCTCCGACGGCAAGATCCTCCCGATGGTCGAACCCCAGAACTTCGAGACGCAGGAAGTCGGCGTGATCCTCACGGTGACGCCCGAACTCTCGCCGGAAGGTCTCATCAACCTCGCGCTGGAGCCCAAGGTCATCTCCGAGCCGACCTGGAAGGACTACGGCATGAAGGTTCCGATGTCCGCCGTCATGTCGTCCGCCGCCCAGACCCTCGCGCTTGCGAGCGGCGACGAGAGCATGAACTGGTTCACCGTGCCGATGGAGCAGCCCTTCTTCAAGGAGCGCTCGATCAACACCCACGTCACGCTCTACAACGGTTCGACGATCGTGATGGGCGGCCTCATCACCGAGGAGCGCAAGTCGATGGAGGACAAGATTCCCTTCCTCGGGGACATCCCCTTCGTCGGGCGCCTCTTCCGCAGCCGCAGCGAGTGGTCCAACAAGCGCAACCTCCTGATCTTCGTCTCGGCGCGCCTCGTCGATCCGAACGGTCGCCAGATCATCCAGAACCAGGATGCCGACACGACATCGGCCTCCGACAAGGATGCGAAGCCCACGCCCGCGCCGGAAGCGAAGTAGCGACCATGAAAATCGTCCTCACAGGCGGCATCGCCTGCGGGAAGTCCACGCTTGCCAAGTTCCTCCGGGAACTTGGCATTCGTCTTCTCGATGCCGACGACGTGGTGCATGAACTGGAGGCCCCCGGCGGCGCGGCGGTTCCCGCCATCGCCGCCCGCTTCGGCGCGGGCGTCCTCGCCGCCGACGGGGCGGTGGACCGCCCGAAGCTCGCCGCCCTCGTCTTCGCGGACGCCGCCGCCCGCCACGCCCTCGAAGCCATCCTCTTCCCCCTCGTCCGTTCCCGCCTCCAGGCCTTCACCTCCCCATTGGCGCGTCGAGGCTTCGAGGACGGTGCGTCGCGCCG
>CAKULR010000031.1 GCA_934667295.1 uncultured Kiritimatiellota bacterium | reverse complement strand
GAAGCTTGCTTCGGAGGGTAGCCGTAGGCCGCGCGAGAGCCACACGAATCGGAGTTGTTTTCACATTGGAGAAAACCAATCTAATTTATTGCCGCATCTATAGCGTGCAGTGAATCTGACGTGTCTTTGGCGGATTGTCGGCGGCGCAAAACCGAGTTGACGGAAAGTGAAGGAGGTTCAAGATGGTCTACGTTCAGAAATATGCATCGCCGGTGGGGGACATGTTGCTGGCGGCGGACGAGATCGGATTGACGGGCGTGTGGTTCGACGGCGAGAAGTTCTTTGCCGACAACCTCCCGCCCGAACACGCGGAGAAGGATACCCCAACGCTGGCGGAGACCAAGCGCTGGCTGGACATCTACTTTAAGGGCAAGGAGCCGGACTTCACGCCGCCGCTGCATCCCGTCGGCTCGGCGTTCCGCCTGAAGGTCTGGGACATTCTCCTGAAGATTCCCTACGGGCAGACCGTCACCTACGGCTGGATCGCCAGGGAACTTGCGGCGCACGAAGGTCTCGCGCGAATGTCCGCACAGGCCGTTGGCGGCGCCGTGGGGCACAACGAGATCTCCGTCATCATTCCGTGCCATCGGGTCGTGGGGACGAACGGCAGCCTGACGGGATATGCGGGCGGACTGGACAAGAAGATCACGCTCCTGAAGACGGAACATGTCGACATGGGCCGCTTCTTCGTCCCGAAGAAAGGGACGGCACTGTGATGCACACGACGGGCAAAACACGTCTGTGCGTCAATTTTCCCGCGCCAGTTTTTTCGTCGTAGCGGACGCGGATGTAGTATACTATGCCACATATGAAAACGGGAAATCCATTTGTCATTAAGGGCTACTGTGGCCCGGCGTTCTTCTGCGACCGCGAGAAGGAGACGGCGAAGCTGATCGCGGCAATTGAGAACGGGAGGGACGTTACGCTGATGGCGCCTCGACGCTATGGCAAGACAGGCCTTATCCGTAATGTCTTTCATTCGATTGGAAAGGGCTATGCGCCACTTTACCTAGACATCTTCAACGTGCGAGATCTGACGGAATTCGTCAAGGTCTTCGCGTCCGCCGTCTTGGGCGAACTCTCGACGCCGCTTGAGAAGACAGGACGGGGGCTTGTTGATTTCTTCAAGGGGCTGCGTCCGACGATTACGCCACAGACGGATGGCGTTCCACAGTTTTCGTTTGACCTTGTGCCCTCTCAGGCCGAGGCGACGCTGGCGGACGTATTCGCCTTCCTCGATTCGCGCAAGATTGAACCTGTGGTGGCGATTGACGAGTTTCAGCAAATACGCGAATTTCCGGAACGTGGCGTCGAGGCTCTCTTGCGCAGTCACATCCAGTTCTGCCATCGGGCGCATTTCATCTTTGCGGGCTCGAAGCGGCATCTGATGGAGGAGATGTTCGCACTTCCGCGTGGGCCATTTTACCAGAGTACGCAGCTCATGCAACTGGAGGTCATTGCCTGTGACAAGTACGAAGCCTTTGCCCGTGCGTTTTTCCAGAAGGCCGGAAAGACGTTTGACGGCGAGGCGTTCCGAAACCTGTATCGGCGTTTCGATGGCGTGACATGGTACGTGCAGATGCTGATGAACCGAATCTGGGAACGTCCGGAAGGACTTGATTCCGAACAGGCTGTCGAGGACACCGTGCGGACGCTTGTCGAGGAAAATGCCATGACCTACCATGACTTGCTCTTTAGCCAGACGAACGCGGCACAGCAGATTTTGCGGGCGATTGCGTCCGAAGGCGAGGCACGGGAAGTGTCGGGAAAAATGTTCTGCGACAAATACGCACTCCCAGCCGGATCGACGGTGCGGGCGGTTCTCGCAAACCTCGTTTCGCGCGATCTTGTCAGCCGGACGGACGGCACGTGCCGTATCTACGACCGTTTCTTCGGCATCTGGCTGAAATCCATTTGAAGAAAATGAGATTACGAGACGAAAATACTCCAAAGGATACGAGTGGCGTTCCTCACGAATGGAAATAAGCATGGCAACGACAAAGGAATACATCGCGTTCGTGTGTGAACAAATTGAACGCTACGTGTTGTGCGATGTCGGAAGATGTTCGGCGAATATATGGCGTACCTGAATGGGAAGCCGATTCTCCTGGTCTGCGACAACACGGTCTTTGTCAAGAAACTGCCGAAAGTCGAGCCGGTCATGAAGGAATTCAACGCGGAATGCGGCGTTCCCTATGAGGGTGCGAAGGAGCATTACATCCTCGACATCGAAAACCATGACCTCTTGGACAGGCTTCTTGAAGACATCACGCCGATGCCGAAGAAGAAATGTTTGGAGCGTTTGAAATGATGGAGAATGTTATTATCCGCCAAGAGAGGGCGGAAGATGAAGCGACAGTTGAGTGTCTTGTGCGCGAGGCGTTCTGGAACGTGTATCGTCCGGGTTGCCTGGAGCACTACGTTCTCCATCGGCTTCGCGCAAGCCCGAACTTCGTCCGGGAGCTCGCCTTCGTGATGGAGGCGGACGGGCAGATCGTCGGGCAGAACGTCTTCGTGCGTGCGGCGATTCAGCTGGATAGCGGTGGCTCGTTGCCGATTCTGACAATGGGGCCGATCTGCATCCGTCCCGATCTGCAGCGGAAGGGGTACGGAAAGCGCTTGCTCGACCATTCGCTGGCGCAGGCCGCCGCGCAGGGGTTCGGAGCCGTCTGTTTTGAGGGCGACATCGGTTTCTACGGGAAGAGCGGTTTTGTCGTCGCCGCGACCAGAGGCATCCGCTACCACGGCTTGCCCGACGATGCGGACGCCTCGTTCTTCCTCTGCAAGGAACTGAGGCCCGGATACTTCGACGGCGTACGGGGCGAGTATGCGATGCCGCAGGAGTATTTCGTTTGCGAACAAGATTCGAAGGGCTTCGCCGCCTACGAGGCGCAGTTCCCCGCGAAGGAGATGCTGAAGCTCTCAGGTCAGCTCTTTGAGGCGTGACACTTGGAGGTAAATCACGGCGGTGTGCCTTGGCACCAGATGCGCCTGACGTTTTGATAAACGCATGTCGATTCTTGTGCTTTTTGTCGCGAAAACATGGCGATTAAGCACGAGAATCGGCCTATTTTGTCCGAACAATTGACCAAATGTCATGTAAATGGTATCATTTAGTCCGTTTTCGAGAAAGGAGGCAAGATGGTTGGACGTTTTGAAGAGAGAGATGAACTGAACCGGCTCTATGAGTCGGGCGAGTCTGAGTTTGTCGCCGTCTCTGGGCGCCGTCGTGTCGGGAAGACGTATCTTGTTCGAGAGACGTTTGGGGACCGTTTCTCGTTTTATCATACGGGGCTTCCGAATGCGCCTAAGAAACAGCAGCTGGCGCATTTCAAGAAATCGCTGGCCGAGGCCGGCTACAAGGGTGTTCAGCCCAAGGACTGGTTCACGGCGTTTTCGGCCCTGGGTGAGACGGTCGAGAAGTGTGGGATGCGTCGAAAGGTCATCTTCATCGACGAATTGCCGTGGCTGGATACGGCGAAGTCGGATTTCCTCATGGCGTTGGAGGCATTTTGGAACGAATGGGCTTCCGCACGCAAAGACGTCTTGCTGATTGTCTGCGGGTCTGCGGCGGCGTGGATGGTCCAGAACCTCTTTCGCAATCGCGGCGGGCTTCACAACCGTGTGACGTCACGGATTTGCCTTCAGCCCTTTACGCTCGACGAATGTAGAAAATTCGCAGAGGAAAGAGGCTTGAACATGAGTCGGTTGGATGTCGCCGAATGCTACATGGCGTTCGGAGGAATCCCTTATTACTGGCGTTATCTGGTACGGGGCCTGAGCCTTGCGCAGAACATCGACCGCCTGTGCTTCGCCATTGACGCTCCGTTGAGGCATGAGTTCGACGAGCTTTACGCTTCGCTTTTCAAAAACGCCGAAGCCTACAAGAAAGTCGTGACGGCCCTGGCCAAGAAAAAGGTCGGCATGACGCGAAGCGAACTCCTGTCGGCGTTGGGCGTTTTCCCGACGGGACGGATGACAGAGACGCTTGAGACGTTGGAGTCGAGCGGGTTCATCCGCAGTTACCGTTCGTACGGCGCAAAGAAGAAGAATGCGATTTACCAGCTGATCGACCCGTTTACGCTTTTCCATTTCCGATTTCTCGACGCACCTTCGTCGGATGAGCATTTCTGGGCCTCGACGTTGCTGTCGCCGGCGCAAGCCGCCTGGCGAGGGCTGGCGTTTGAACGGCTGTGCCTGCTGCATCTTCGGCAGATCCGGCGGGCACTGGGCATTGATGCCGTCCATGTCGAAGCGTACGGCTGGAGCTTCAAGGGCGACGAGGCTTACCCGGACGGTGTTCAGATTGACTTGATCCTTGACCGTGCGGACAATGTCATCAACGTCTGCGAACTGAAATATGCGACAGGAAGCTTCGTGATCGACAAGGCGTATGCGTGTGCCTTGGATCGGAAGGTGACAACGTTTGCCGGTGTGACGAAAACGCGCAAGGCCGTCCATTTGACGATGATCACGGCAAATGGGCTTCTCAAGAACGCCTATTCGAGCCGCATTCAGACAGAGTTGACTCTTGCGGATCTGTTCGTGTGTTGACGTCTGCTGAATCACGCAGAGGCATTGCGAACAAGACGAACGGAGGATTATGGTATAATCTGCCCCCTCATGAAAATGCTGATGGTGGTGACAGCCCTGGTTCCCTGGATGGTTGGTGCGGCGACGGCGGCGAAGACCGATGTCTACGCACGGGAGGCGGACGCCTTTCTCGCGGCGCGGGACGGGCGCGTACAGGCCGCGCAGATTGCGGCCATCCGTCGGGCGACGGCGGGCGAGGCGGACGACCTCAAGGCCGTCCGAACGGCGCGGAACACGTGGGCGCCCCTGCCGGACGGCGTGGAGGCCGAGATGCTGTCGCCGACGATGCGGCTCTATCGTCCGAAGGGCGGACTCGACTTGCCGCTTCTCATCTACCTGCACGGCGGCGGCTGGGTGATCGGCGGTCTCGCGAGCTGTTCGGCGTTCTGCGGCGCGGTCGCGGCGAAGGGTTCCGCCGTCCTCGCGCTCGACTACCCGCTTGCGCCGGAACATCCGTTCCCGGCCGCGCTCAACGACGTCTGCGCGGCCTTCCGCGCGGTCGTGTTCGATCCGGCGCGCTTTGGCGCGGACCCGACGCGGGTGTCGATTGGCGGCGACTCCTCGGGCGGCAACCTCGCGCTCGCGGCGGCGCTCGTCCTGCAGAAGGAGAACCTGACGCCGCGCTCCCTCGTCCTCTATTACCCCGTCACCGAAGCGCGGGCGGACGGTTCGGCGTCATGGCGGACATTCGCGACGGGCTGCGGCATGGACGCGGCGTTCATGGACGCGTGCCTCGTGGCCTACCTGAACGGACACGACCCGGCGGATCCGCTCGTCTCGCCCGCCTTCGCCTCGGACGGGCAGCTGCGCCGCCTTCCGCCCGTCCACATTCTCGGCGCGGATCGCGACGTGCTGCGCGACCAGGGACTGCGCTTCGCGCGGCGGCTGGGCGCGCTTGGATGTCCCGTGCGCGCGGAGGTGCTGCCCGGCAGCACGCACCTCTTCGTCACCGTCAAGGGCCAGCCCGCCGCCTTCGCGCGCGCCGTCGCCTTCGCCGCCGAGGCGATGAGGTGATACACGGGCCTATGCTTACGCCATTCGCGAGATGGGAATCGCCCGTTGCGACGGTCTCGTTTTTGTTATAATCCATCGTGAACAGTTCGCGTGTACGGTTCCGCGTTTCATGAAGCGGAGCGTATGCGACGATAGACAATCAGGAGGCAACAAAATGAAGAAGAACTTCGGGCCCAAGGCGTGGCTCTATCCGCTGCCGGTGCTGATCATCGGCTCGTATGACGAAAACGGGAACGCGGATGCGATGAACGCGGCGTGGGGCGGCATCTCGCTTGAAGACCGCATCTCGATCTGCGTGGACGATTCGCACAAGACGACGGCGAACGTGCTTGCGCGCAAGGCGTTCACGGTACACGTCGCGGATGTGAAGAACCTTGTCGCGTGCGACTACGTGGGGTGTGTCTCGGCAAACAAGGTGCCCGACAAGTTGGCGAAGACGGGATGGACGATTACGAAGAGCGCGTTCGTCGATGCGCCCGTGATCGAAGACCTGCCGATGGTGCTGGAATGCGAACTCGTGGGCTACGACACGTCCGATTGCCGGATGGTCGGCAAGATTGTCAATGTCGGCATCGACGAGTCGGTCCTGACGGCGGACGGCAAGGTCGATGTCGCGCGGCTCGCGCCCATCACATTTGATCCGGTCAACCACGTCTACCACAGGCTCGGCGAAGCCGTTGGCGCGGCGTTCAAGGCCGGTCTCGCCTTGTCCGCACGTGCGTAAAAGTATGTTGCCGATGAAATGCGCTTTTGCTTTTGTGGTTGCCGCACTGATGGCGTGTGGCGGATGTACCTCGTCACGGATGACGGCGTCACGGATGACGGCGGATGGTCGCCGAGTGGAGAATGTTTCGTTGCGGTCGATGTCGCACAATACACGTTCGCCCGAACAGGGCAAGGTCTACGTTCACAAGGGAGGCCGAACCATGAAGGTGATCCAGGTTCTGGAAGAGGGTGTGTTGGTGCGCCCCGTTGTGGGCAATATGGAACTTGGATGGAGGGGCCTCTCTGCGGTTAATGACAAGATGACGATTTACGTTGAGACTTCGCAAAAGTATCTTGATGACGAATTTCTGAAAGCGGGTCTTTACGAATACGTCGGACGATACACTTATACGGCCATACACGATGTCCGACGAACAGTTCGCCGGTTTCGTGAAGTCAAGTCTGCGACAGAGTGATTCCTATTGCTTCGGCATAAAAAGGGAGTAAGTGAGGGGTGTAAAAATGCTTTTGGACGTCATGCGCGAACATCCCGGGAAACGGGCGAACGAGTTGGCGCCCCTGATCGGAAAGAGCGTGCAGACGGTCGAGCGTTAAGGACGGCGGGCTGGTCGAGTTCCGCGGAGCACCCAAGAACGGCGGCTATTGGACCATGTAAAAGTCGTAATCACGGGAGGGGTTTCGTCTCCCCGGTACCGGGAACGGAAAACGGAATATGTGTTATACTATCCGCTGCTATGAATATCGTCATTCTTCTGGGCGCCCCGGGTTCGGGGAAGGGTACGGTCGCGGGCAAGCTGGCGGCCGAGAACGCGAATCTCAAGCACGTGTCGAGCGGCGACCTGCTGCGCGGCGCCGTGGCGAAGGGAACCGAGGCCGGGCAGCAGGCCAAGGCGTTCATGGAGGCGGGCAGGCTCGTGCCCGACGCCCTCATCGCCACGATGATCAAGGATGTCGTCGCGGAGACGACGGGCGACGTGACGATGCTGCTGGACGGCTTTCCGCGCAACCTCGCGCAGGCCGAAATCCTCGCTGAGATGGGGGCGCCCGTCACGGGCGCCGTCCTCATCGACGTGCCGGACGAGATCATCCAGGACCGCATTGCGGGCCGCCGCACGTGCCCCAAGTGCAAGGCCGGCTACCATGTGAAGAACCTCCCGCCCAAGGTCGAGGGCGTCTGCGACGTCTGCGGCGAAAAGCTCGTCATCCGCAAGGACGACAATCCCGAGACGGTGAAGGACCGCCTTGTCGTCTACCACCAGCAGACCGAGCCGCTGATCGCCTACTACCGGGAGAAGGGTCTTCTGAAGACCGTCAACGGCATGACGGGCGTCGATCGTGTCGCCGAGGACTTCCTGAAGGCCCTGTAAGGTCGGCGCCGGATGAAAGTCGACATCAAGACCAAGGCCGAGATCGACCGCATGCGCGTCGCGTGCCGCATGAGCGCGGAGGTGCGCGACCTCGCCGCCGCCGCCGCCGTGCCGGGCGCGACGACGGCGGACATCGAGCGCGTCGTGCGCGCCTACTGCCGGTAGAACAAGGTCGCCGCGAGCTTCCTCGGCTACGCCGGCTTCCCCGGCGCGATCTGCGTGAGCGTCAACGACGAGGTCATCCACGGCATCCCGGGCGACCGGATGATCATGCCGGGCGACCTCGTGAAGTGCGACGTGGGCGTGTGTACCCTCGGCTTCAACGGCGACACGAGCCGCACGGTGATGGTGGGCGTGAGCGACCCCGAGGTCATCCGCCTCGTGGAGACCACGAAGAAGTGCCTCGCCGCCGGCATCGCCGCGGCGGGCCCCGGCGTCCACCTCGGCGACGTGGGCTACGCCATCCAGAAGGTCGCGGAGGAGGCCGGGTTCGGCATCGTGCGCGACTGGATCGGGCACGGCGTGGGGCGCACGGTCCACGAGGACCCCGAAGTGCCGAACTACGGCAAGCCCGGCACGAAGCTCGTCCTGCGCCCCGGCATGACCATCGCCATCGAGCCGATGATCACGCTCACCACGGCCGGGGCGAAGACCTACGTGGACAAGGCGAACGGCTGGACCGTCATTACGCGCGACCACTGCATGGCCGCGCACTTCGAGCACACCGTCGCCATCACCGACGACGGCTGCGAGGTCCTGACCGTCCCGGCGGACTATCCCTGACGCCCCCCCCTTCCCTTTCCCCGGCGGACGAACCCGAAGGCGCCACGGTCGAACGGCGGCTGATTGTTCGTCCGCCGGGTTTCTTTTCGTTGATTCTTGAATTTACCCCCTTGTCAGACATCCCGATTTTTGAGATAATGTTCATTCGTTCGACCACGAAAGTAGAGTAAACAACATGAAAGTACGTAGTTCCGTTCGTCGCATCTGCGAGAACTGCCGCATCATTCGCCGCAAGGGCGTGGTGCGCGTGATCTGCACCAACCCGCGCCACAAGCAGCGCCAGGGCTAAGAAAACAAGAGGAAAACAACCATGCCGAGATTGATGGGTGTGGATATTCCGGGCAAGAAGCATACGCGGTATGCGCTCCGGTACATCCACGGAATCGGGCCGAAGCGCGCGGATGACGTGCTGGCGGCGTGCAATGTCGAGCCGAGCAAGAAGGCCGACGACCTGACGCAGGACGAGATCCATGCGATCACCACGTACATTCAGGACCACTACCGGGTCGAGGGCGACCTGCGCCGCGAGGTTTCGCAGAACATTCGCCGCCTGATTTCGATCGGTTCCTACCGTGGGCTCCGCCACAAGCGCGGGCTGCCGGTGCGCGGCCAGCGCACGAAGACGAACGCGAAGACGCGCAAGGGCAACCGCAAGGCGTCGGCCTCCGCGCTCCGCGCCTCGGCTCCCGCGAAGAAGTAAGCCCGTTGTAGAGAGGAATTTAGACAATGAGCGAAGAGAAGATCAAGCAGGAAGCTGCTGCGGCTCCGGCCCCGGCGGCAGATGCGGCTGCCCCGGCGGCCGCCGAGGGGGAGGCCGCTCCCGCCTCGAAGAAGCGTCCCGGCAAGTCCATCCCCGCCGGCATCGCCTTCATCCGTTCCACGTTCAACAACACGCAGGTATCGATTGCCGACGCGCGTGGCGGCGTGATTGCCTGGAGCTCGGCCGGCAAGGCCGGTTTCAAGGGCAGCCGCAAGTGTACGGCGTTCGCCGCGACGATGGTCGCGCAGGACGCGGCCCGCACGGCGTACGCCAAGGGCATGCACGAGTGCGAAGTCCGCATGCAGGGTGCGGGCGCGGGCCGCGAGTCGGCCGTGCGCGCCATCCAGGCTGCGGGCATCCGCGTCACGATGATCACCGACTGCACGCCGGTTCCCCACAACGGCTGCCGTCCGCGTAAGCGCAGGAGGGTTTAATCATGGGTCGTTATACTGGTCCCGTTTGTCGTCAGTGCCGCCGCGAAGGGCAGAAGCTCTTCCTCAAGGGCGAGCGTTGCTATCGCGCCAAGTGCCCGATCGATCAGGGTACGGGCATTCCCGGCATGCATGTGGCGCGCCGCGCCCGCAAGATGTCCGAATACGGCGAGCAGCTGCGCCAGAAGCAGTCGCTCCGCCGCCAGTACGGCATGGGCGAGCTGCAGTTCCACCGCTTCTTCAAGGAGGCCCTGCGCCGCAAGGGCGTGACGGGCGAAATCCTCCTCCAGCTGCTTGAGCTCCGTCTCGACAACGTGGTGTACCGCCTCGGCTTCGCGCCGAGCCGCCGCGCCGCGCGCCAGTACGTGCTCCACGGGCACGTTACGGTGAACGGCCGCAAGGCCGCCGTTCCGTCGATGGTCCTGAGCCAGGGCGATGTCGTCGCCGTCAAGGACAAGGCGAAGTCCCGCGACTTCGCGACGAAGTCCCTCGACGCCGCGACCAAGGCGCAGATGCCGGCCTGGATCAACCTTGACCGCACGGCGTTCAAGGCCGAGATCGTCGAGATTCCGACCCGCGAGCAGATCGCGCCGATCGTCGATGAACAGGCGATCGTCGAACTGTACTCGCGTTAATGGAAGCGGGCAGAGGCCCGCCCGTAGTTTTCACCCATCTCAAGGGAGGTTTCAATGCCGATCCGTTTGAGTCGTTTTGAAATGCCTGAGCGCGTCCAGCGGGACGAAGGCACCGCAACGGGGACGTATGCCCGATTCGTGGCCGAGCCGTTTGAAATCGGCTACGCCCGCACGATTGGGAATTCGCTCCGCCGCGTGCTGCTCTCGTCCATCGAGGGCTGCGCGATCAGCTCGGTCAAGATCGAGGGCGTGAGCCACGAGTTCTCGACGATTCCGGGCGTCGCGGAGGACGTGACGGACATCATCCTCAATCTGAAGCGCGTGCTGTTGAAGACGTTCACGCGCGAGAACACCAAGCTCCATCTGCGCAAGGAGGGGCCCTGTACGGTCTGCGCCGGCGACTTCGCCGCCGAGAACTCCGTGGAGGTGCTCAACCCCCGCCAGGAGATCGCGACGCTCGCCGAGGGCGCCGTCCTCGACATGGAGTGCGAAATCCGCATCGGCCGCGGCTTCTGCCTGGCCGAGGGCAACAAGACACCGGACCAGGAGATCGGCCGCATCGCGATCGACTCGATCTTCTCGCCCGTCACGCGCGTGAACTTCCTCGTGGAGAACACCCGCGTGGGCCAGCGCACCGACTACGAGAAGCTCGTCCTCGACGTGTGGACCGACGGTCGCGTGACGCCGGACGACGCCCTCAAGACCGCCGCTGCGGTCCTCCGCCGCCATCTCGACGTGTTCGTCGACTACTCGAACGTGGATGCGCTTGAGTTCGACGACTCCGAGAAGAAGGGCGCGGACGAGCGCGAACGTCTCCGCAAGTTGCTGAACATGTCCGTGAACGAGATCGAGCTTTCGGTCCGTGCCGCGAACTGCCTCAACAACGCCAACATCACCACGGTGGGCGAGCTTGCGCAGAAGACCGAGGCGGACATGCTCAAGTACCGCAACTTCGGCAAGAAGTCGCTGAACGAGATCAAGGACAAGCTGAAGGACCTCGGGCTCTGCCTCGGGTACAAGTTCGACGCCGACCTGCTCGAATCGAAGAAGTAATTGTTGTAAGGAAGTTTTCCCATGCGTCATCAGAGAGTTATGAAGAAGTTCGGGCGCTCGAAGGAGCACCGCAAGGCCCTCATGCAGAGCCTTGTGACGAACTTGATCCTCGTCGAATCGATCAAGACCACGCTCCCGAAGGCCAAGCAGGCCCGCAAGGACGCCGAGAAGATGGTCACGCTCGCCCGCAAGGGCACGCTGGGCGCGCGCCGTCTTGCCGCGTCCCGTCTCCAGCAGCCCAAGGCCGTCCAGAAGCTGTTCGACAAGATCGTTCCGGCGATGGAAGGCCGCAAGGGCGGCTACACGCGCATCCTCAAGCTCGGTGCCCGCAAGGGCGACGCGGCCCCGATGTGCCTCCTGCAGTGGGTCTCCGTGCCGGAAGTCACGGACGCGGCCCCTGAAGCCGCTCCCGCCGCCGAGGCCCCGAAGGCCGAGGAAGCCAAGTAATCCAGACCGGCCAGTTGCCCAGTTCCCTGTGGACCAACGGCTCAAACCCTGCGGTCCTGAACATGAACTGAGATTCTGACTTAGAGACATCGCTGATCTGGACACATCGCAAACGGGCGCACCCCCATGGGTGCGTCCGTTTTTTTATTATTATCATTCCGTTTTCTTTTTCATCACTTCGTCTTCTCATTCATCATCTCGTACCTCTTGCAACATTCGACCACATTTTCTTCCACCCATTTTCGTTCCGAACAAATCAAGCGATTTTCCTTGCCCCGCCGCGCAGGGATGTGGTAGACTTCTCCTGTTCCGTCTAGGCCAGGTTTCCGAGCCCCTTCGTCCAGCCGGGAGTATGGAGTATGATAGGAGGGGGTGGGCCGACCAGGCACGGCAAGTTGAAGGAAGAACGAGGAGGAAGACCGATGAGCACACGCATCAGGAGGAAACTGC
>CAKULR010000030.1 GCA_934667295.1 uncultured Kiritimatiellota bacterium | reverse complement strand
GCCATGCCCTCCCGCGCCGCAGTCGGGCCGCAGAGACGTACCTGGGGCGGACGGTGGGGCTACACCGGCCGTTCGGGCGGAGAAGGGACGGCAAGACGCGCAAGATTATTACGCAGTGGAATCTCAACTCGCGGTGGCGCGGAGGATTGTGGAGGGGAGTGAAAACTCGTATGCGGCGCTATTCCGGGCCGTCGACGCCGCGCTCGACGGGGAAGTCGGCGGAGAGGTCGGCGGGGAGGTCGGCGGAGAGGTCGGCGGAGAGGTCGGCGGGGAGGTCGGTGGAGACCGTGGAGGAGCGCCAACAGAGGATCCTGAAGGAGGTTGAGGTCGTTCACGCCCCTTGTTCCGAGTTGAGCCGCAGACGCGGAGAGGCGGAGCGTGAGATTTCACGGCGTAATATTGCTTCTCAACCAAATATTGTGAGCCGTAAAGCCGCAAAGTCCACAAAGCCTTTGTGTCCCTTGCGATCTTTGTAGCAAAGAATCACCATATTTCATTGCCGTATCTATAAAGAGAGGCAATTGCAAAACCCCGGCCGCGACAAGCGCGGACCTCCCGGATCTTCGCAAAACTGTAAAGATTCGGCTGTTTTCGGGAGGAACGGGCTTGTCCCGTCTGTAAACGCGAAGGTTTTGCAATTACTTCAAGAGATCGGCTTCAGAGATCGGCTTCGCGGCAACCGTAATCCACAACCATGGATCCTGCCGTTCATTGCCCCGCACCGTACCTGGTGGTGGCCCCGTCTGCCGCGCCATCGCGTCGGAGTCTGCATGCTCCATTCCGTCGGCAATCGACTGGATCTGCCAGACTGCCCATCGAACAACGTCCTCGAGCCCGAGAAACTACGCGCGGTGATTGGCCTGCTCCGTGCAACGGGGTATGTGTTCACAACGTTCGGCACGGCGTTCGGGGGCGCCAAACCAGAGAGACCGTGCCCTGCCCGTCGTAGGATGGTTCTGACCTTCGACGACGGTTTTGCGGACAACTTCACGAACCTGCTCCCCCATCCTACGGGAATTCAATGTCCCCGCCACGTGCGGATATCGGTGTGCGGCGACGATGGAGAAGCACCTCCGCCCCGCGACGCCTTCCACATCCACCGGCAGATCCTGCCCCGGGGCAAGACCCCTGCGGAGCTCTACATGCTGGCAACCCGAGGGAAGTACAAACTATGAGAATCGGTATCTACAAAGATACGCTTGCCGCCCGGCGCGGTGCGGACATTGCTGTTTCCAACCCTGCCAATCGGGGGGCCCGCGTCTGGGAATACGCCGCCGGGCTCGTCCGTCTCATGTCCGATGCCGACTATCGGCACGCACTTGGATCACGTTGCCGCTCTTACTGTACCGAACACTGCGCCCGTGCCAAGATCCGTGATCGGTGGGAAGAGCTTCTGTTTGCCACACAGGCAACAAGGACGTCACATTGAGGCGCGCCCTCGCCTCCATGCGCGCAAACTTCTCCGTCACGAAGATGTGCGCTTCGACGCTCGCCCTCTCCCGCACGCTCGGCGCCTGAACGATCAGTGGAACTTTCCCGCCGCCTTCAGGCGATTGAAGTGTTCCGCATCGCGGTGCGCGAACACCTTCGCCGGGTTTCCGCCCGCAATCGCCAGCGGCGGAATCTCGCCGTGGACGACCGATCCGGCCTGGATGATCGCCCCTTCGCCGATCTTCGTGCCCGGCAACAGGATGACCTGCGCGCCGATCCAGACGAAATCGCCGATGATCACATCCTTGGCAATGTAGGTTGTATCGTACGGAATCGCCTCGCCATGGTCGTAGTTGTGGTTACGCGTGAAGATGCGCAACCCGTCGCCCGAGTGGAAGTAACGCCCGATGATGAGCCGGCCATTCCCGCTCGCCCATGCGCCATTGAAGCAGACATGGTCGGCAAGTTCGGTATGCTTCGTCAAGTGAACCGGCCCCGCGCAATGGAGATGCGGACCGACCTTCTTGGCCTTCAAACGTACGGGAAGACCGTGTAAAAAGAAGACAATGGCGTTCCGTACACGCAACCGAAACCGTCGCACGGGAATGCAGAACGTCAGCAGACGCGCAGTAAACTCAACCATTGCGGTTTCACACTCCCTCGCGCAACTTGCGAAGCGTCTCATTCAGAATCGTCGAACTCGTGCCCTTGGTGTACGGGAAGTAGACGACGCGCACGCCGACGGCGTCGAACTTCTTCTCCATCTCCTGCCAGCGCTCGCTCTTGAACCAGTCGTCGCCCACGAAGAGAACGTCGAAATGGAGCTTCTCCCACATCTTGAACTTGTCGAGGTCGTCCTGCGGAATCGCTGCGTCGACGTACTTGATCGACCGCACGATCTCCAGCCGCTCCGCAAACGGGATGACGGCCTTCTTGTGCTTGTAGGCGACGAGTTCGTCCACCGACACCCCCACGATCAGCTTGTCGCAGAGTCCCTTGGCGTTCTTCAGCAGGTTCAGGTGTCCGATGTGGAAGAGGTCGTAGACCCCGCTCGTATAACCGATAATCGTTTTACTCATGCTAAACTATCTTCCTAAGCTATCTTCGTCATATGCATTGAGGAACTTTTCCAAACACCAAACGAGCCATTTCTGGTCTCCGCTCATACCCATCTGACATCCAGGAAGGAACTCAGGCCTCTGCGGTCCCTGCCAGTCGGCAAACCACTGCTCTGTCGCGCGCGGCATCGGGATTTTGTCCGGGAGAGGGAAATTCGGATAACGTTTGGCAAACAATTCACGAAGCAGATACTTGGACGCACCTCGTCGAATCCGAGCCATATCGAGCGGACGCGCCAGGCGCATCGTACAATAGGGAGCGCATGTTGCGATTCCGGCCAACCCAAAAGCGTGCATATAGGAGCAGGTCGACTCAATGGCAAAAACATCATGCACATAAGCCTCCGCATTCACGCAACCATCTGCTTTCAAAAACCTTCGATAAACGTCGCGGACATCAACTGGTTCTCGTAGTACACTCTCCGGCTTGACATAAGCGAAACGCATATAGAACTCTTCTAGCGTGCGGTCGGCCGACAGGAAACCATCCAACCCCCCAAAGACCGTGTCAGCCCCATCTCCCAATACAAGATGGTCAAACCCTGCCGCCTTTGCGTGGCGTGCGGCCTTGAGAAGCTGGACTTCAATGGAATGAAACGGCACCCCGTCGAACTTCAGAAGTTCCGGCGTCAATTCCTCGAAATCCGACCAGTTCATGTCGATGACTTCATGGTCAAGACCATAGGCACGGGCATAGGCGGCAGCACGTTCCGTCTCATTGACGGCCCCCTCTGCCACACACCGGAACGTGTAGGTTTTCGTTCCCTTCGGAAGAAAAGACGCAAGAATTGCGCTGTCGATCCCGCCAGAAAGGAACACGGCCGTCCGCCCCTTCACATAGAACTTCTCAATCTCGGCACGCGCCGCCCGCCCAACCTCCTCCGCTGAATCAACGGCAATCAAATCGGTGTCCGGCGGCCGATGCCACACGGTATGCGTCAGACCGGGGAAGAAATTGTCCTCCTCGTTTTCAATGAACCGAAACGCCAGGAAACGGCTCATGCAGAAATTCTTGTCAATCATGTCCCATGTTCTCCAGAAATCGATGCCATGACCTCGGCAACAACCCGATCAGATGCATGCGGGTAGTAGCAGCAGATGTCGGAAGCCGCAAAGGCGTCCCGGGCTTTCTTCTTCACGTCCTTTCCACCGAGCACGACATCGTCCAGAAAGGCGCGGACATCATCCGCCACATACGCCTTGTAGGTCAGATCGAGCAGATGCCGCCCAAACGGCAAGAACTCGCGATCCTCCGTCTCCTTGTCTGCCAACAGGTAACACTGAGGCTTCCCCGTGTAGAAGTATTCTGCGAGGAAAGAACCGCAATCGTGAATCAGCGCGTCCGAATTGGCAAAGGTTTCGAAATAGTCTCCCCCCTGCTGGAACTCGACATTGGGAAGGGCCTCCAACGCCGCGCGGTAGGCTTCCGTCTTCGCACGTCCCCACCATTCGCCCGTTGCCAAGCGTGGAAACAGGAGCGGATGCGGACGAAACACAAACTTCACGGACGGATAGTCTTTCGGCAATTGGAGGAACAAATCAGCATGAATCAAGAACGTCGAGAGCGTCAATCCTCCATACTCACCGCTTCTGGAAAGCGAATGATGCGGTGAGATGAGAACGGTCTTCGGGCGCGGAACATGCCGGGGCACGGCGGCAAGCCGGTCCATCTTCGCGTATCCACTCAGACGTGCCGTCTCCTTCAGAATCGGATTCCGCTCCGTCCAAAGTGCCAACGTTTGCGGATTCGAGACAAAGTAACGCCACATGAACGCAATCTCGGGAAGAAAGATTGTCCGTGCCACATTGGACGAAAAAAGTCCACTGTAGCCATACGTAATGCAACACAGCAGAGCCTGATCTGAGAGTGCCCATGCCGTGTATTCCGGAAACGTCTGATCCGAATAGACAATCGACGTGAAGACGATGTCCGCCCGCCCGGCAAGTGAACGGCGGACCTTGGCCTCGGGATCGTAGAGCGATTCGACCTTTCCGGGATAGCGCGGTGTCAGCGTATCAAGGGTCTTCGCGAGCGTTTCGCGCAGAAACGCCTCACCGCGCGTGACACGCGGCACGACGGCGATGAACGGCTCGAAGCGCGCATCGTCCGACATCGCCTGGAAGACCGGCTCGGCGGAGAACATCGATGCGTCGCAGACGAGGAACGCGACGCGCAGCCGTTCCCCGCGCGCGAGCTTGTCGCGGCAGGTTTGCTCGTGGGCCGCATACCGCGCGCGCACGACGGGCACAAGCCGCGCCGTCCGCGCATCGCGCGCCCGGTCAAGGAGACGCCGACGCACGCGCCGACGCAACCCCTTCGTCGGAATCAGGGCCGTCACCAGCCGGATGAGGTTCGCGTTCAAGGTCCACGACATGAGATTGAAGGGTCTCCTTGCATCAAGATGATTTGCCCGTCTCCCGGATCAGTCTCAGTGGTCGGGGCGAGAGGATTTGAACCTCCGACATTCTGCTCCCAAAGCAGACGCACTACCAGGCTGTGCAACGCCCCGAATGGGTGGACGGAGAACCGCCCGCCGTCAAAGTGTCCTGCGCGAGGACTCGTAGTCCTCGATGGCACGGGCGATGAGGCCCGTGACGTCGTTCCGCGCGGCGTTGGCGCCCACGCGGACGGCATGGTAGATCGCCTTGTGCGTGGACGACCCATGCGTGATGATCACCGCGCCCGGCACGCCCAGAAGCGGCGCGCCCCCGTAGATGTCCGGGTCGAGCTGCTGCTTGAGCGACTTGAACGCCCCCTTCAGGAGGATTGCGCCGAGAATGCGCGAGAGGCCCTTGAAGCACTCCTTCTTCAGGAAGTAGCCGACCGCGTGGGCCAGCGACTCGGCCGTCTTCAGGACGACGTTGCCGACGAAGCCGTCGCACACGACCACGTCCGTCTGCCCCTGGAAGATGTCGTGCCCCTCGACGTTCCCACGGAAGTCGATGCCCTTGACCTCCTTCAGGAGCGGAAACGTCTCCTTCGTCATCTCGTTGCCCTTGCAGTCCTCCGTCCCGATGGACAGCAGGCCCACCAGCGGCTTCGTGCGCTTGAGCACCGCCTTCGAGTAGGCGCTGCCCATGATCGCGAACTGCACAAGCCAGTCCGGATGGCAGTCCATGTTCGCCCCCGCATCCAGCAGGAGCAGGGGGCGGATCGGACGCCGCGTGGGCAAGATGGCCGCAATCGCGGGACGGTGCACGCCCCGGATGCGCCCGAGATTGAAGATCGCGCTCGCCGACACCGCCCCGGAGTTCCCGGCGGACACAAACGCATCCGCCTTCCCCTCCTTGACGAGGCGCATGGCGACGTTGATGGAACAGTCCTTCTTCGCGCGCACCGACCGGGCCGGCTCGTCGTCCATCTCAAGGACCTCGCTCGCACCCACAACCTCAAGCCGCCCCGCCTTGCGGGCCTTCTCGACGTCCTTCGGGTACTTGGCCAGCTCGGCCTCGATCGACTCCTGCACGCCAACGAGGATGACCTTCACGTCCTCCAGGCCGACAGCGGCCTCGACGCCGCCCCGGACGATCTCGCCCGGGGCCTTGTCGCCGCCCATCGCATCGAGCGCAACGCGCGTCATACGCCCTTTACTTGGCCGTGACGGAGAGCACCTTGCGGCCGTTGTACATGCCGCAGTTCGGGCACACGTGGTGCGACTGCTTCATGCCACCGCAGTTGGGGCACGTCTGCACCGCCGCGAGAATGGCCTTCTCAAGCTGGGCGACGCGCTGACGCTTGCGCATTTTGGACTTCTTGTTCTTAGGTGATGCCATGATGCTCTCTCTTTCTTCTCTTCTTCTGGTTTTCCGTCAATCTTTCGTTCCCAGTTCGAGGGCGTCAAGCGCCCCCCAACGACTGTCGCGCTCGGTGTGGTCGCACGCGCAGGGACCCTCGTTGAGGTTCTTCCCGCACGTCGGGCACACCCCGCGGCAGTCCTGCCGACAAACTGGGTATGACGGCAAAGCAAGTATTATACTCTGTCTGAGTTCATCCGTCAAATCGACAAATTCGGTTTTTTCACCGATTTCGACGCTCACGGCGAAGTCGTCCACCGTCACCGTGAAGTCGAAGTCGCCCCCGCACCGGGAACAGACCGCATCGAAGTCCTGCGCGAGCGTCCCCCGCACCAGAAGCTCCGTGCCGAACGGCTGCACGAACAGGGAATAGCGGATGCCGCCGAAGGGACGCAGCAACTCGCCGTCCAGTTCCAGGACGGCATCGTCCAACGTTCCCGCGTAGTCCTCGCCGTCGCGGTCAAGCCGCGCCACATCGATGATCAGCTGGGTATCCATGGGTGGTTATAAGAGATTAAGTGGTTAAGTGGTTAAGTTGGTAAGTGGTTAAGTTGGTAAGTGGTTAAGTTGGTAAGTGGTTAAGTTGGTAAGTGGTTAAGTGATTAAGTAGTTAAGTGATTAAGTAGTTAAGTTGGTAAGTGGGGAAACTTTACGGGTGGGCGAGGGCGGCGAGGCGCTTCTGGACGGCCGGGGTGACGAAGGTGGAGGTGTCGCCGCCGTAGCGGGCGATCTCGCGCACGGTGGAGGCGGTCACGTAGGCCAGGTTCTCGCTCGGCATCATGAACAGCGTCTCGATCTCCGGCGCCAGGCGGCGGTTCGTGAGGGCCATCTGGAACTCGTACTCGAAGTCCGAATAGACGCGCACACCGCGAATGACCACGCGCGCGCCGTGGCGGCGGCAGAAGTCGACGAGCAGCGTGTCCAGCACCTCCACCGTCACGTTCTTCAGCCCCGCGCCCGCGACGTCCTCGCGGATCATGGCGAGGCGGTGCGCCGCGTCGTAGAGCGCCCCGGTCTTCGCGCTCGTCGCCGCCACGGCCACGATCAGCCGGTCGTAGAGTCCCGCCGCGCGCGTGATGAGGTCGAAATGCCCCCGCGTCATCGGGTCGAACGTGCCGGGGTAGACTGCCGTTTTCTCTGCCATGGCGGGTAGTATAGCATAAATCGGAGGGCGAGGCGCGGAGACGGAAACGAGCCGCCCGGGCGGGCGGCTCGCTTCCTGCGCCATGCGGTGGCGGTCCGTCAGACGACGACCTCCCAGCCGTTGCGCGAGAACTCGCGCTTGAGCGAGATGCCCATCTTGCGGCAGGGGCAGCCCTCCGGGAAGTCCATCTTCACGGGGTCCCAGCCAAAGCCCGTGTCGTACACGTAGCTCATGTTGCAGAGACCGCAGAGGATCGACCCGCGACCGCCGACCTCGGCGGGCGAGATCGTGGGCTTGCGGCTGAAGTAGCACTCCACGAAGTTCTGCACCTGGTTCGGGCTCTTGTAGAGCTGGACCTTGGCGTGCTCAAGGTCGTACTTCGCGCAGAGCGTCTTCAGCGTGGAGGTGAGGCGGTCGTCCTTCTTGTCCGAGGAGTCCGTGCCGTAGTCCTTGCCGACCGAGGCCGCGACGAGCGTGAGGCCCGCGACGGGTTTCATGTCGGCGAGGGCCTTGCGGATCTCGGCGGTGGGCTTGATGAGCGCGGAGCTCTGCCAGACGGCGATCTTGCCGCGGTTGACGGCGACGACGCCCTTGGTGCCGTAGAACACCGTGCCCCACGTGCCGAACGGACCGTGGTAAAGCTCGATGTCGCCCGTGGGCGACTTGAAGAGCATCTTCATGCCGAACTGGCGGCGGCCGCCGTGGTAGAGGTCGGTCGAGTAGGGCTCGTCGGAGCGGATGATCTTGTAGGGGCCGCTCTTGTCCATGTCCATGCCCCACTGGGCGATGTCGAGGTGGTGCGCGCCCCAGTCGCCGTTGTAGCCCGTGCCGAAGTCGTCGTCGAAGCGCCAGAACATCGGGTAGAACTTGTTCACGCCGCGCGGCGCGAGCTGGTCGGAGTAGGCGCGCCACTTGGCCGGACCGAGCCACATGTCCCAGTCGACGTTCGGGTTCGGCGCGCCCTCGGTGGCGGCGTTCTTCGGGTCGTCGAAGAAGCGGATCGGGTGGGACGGGCCGCCGAGCTTCGAGCCGCCGCGCCCGTAGTTCGCGTCCACGTACTTGATGTCGCCGATGAGGCCGTTGCGGACGATCATGCACGCCGTGCGGAAGACGGGCCAGCTACGCTGCATCGAGCCGGTCTGGAACACGCGGCCGTACTTCTCCTGCGCGGCAATGACCTTGCGGGCCTCGTCGATGGAGAACGTGAGGGGCTTTTCGCAGTAGACGTCCTTGCCGGCCTTCATCGCCTCGACGGCGATGTAGGCGTGCCAGTGGTCCGGCGTCGCGATGCAGACCATGTCGATGGTCGGGTCCTTCAGCACGTCGCGGAAGTCGGCGACGGCCTTGCAGGCGCTCGGGATCTTCCGCTTCGAATAGTAGTCGTCGACGCGCTTGGCGCCGTCCTCGCGGCGGTCCTTGTCGCAGTCGCAGCACACGACGACCTTGGCGCCACGGTCGTACTGGCCGAGGAACTGCGGCAGAAGGGCCGTACGGCCCTGGATGCCGAGGCCAATCATCGCGACGTTGGCCTTCTCGCCGGCCGCGAGCTTGCGCGGGGCGATCTTGGTGGAGGCACAGCCGACGAGCGCGGCCGACGCGGCCGAGCCGAGGAGGAAATGTCTTCTGTTGAGGTTCATTGTCGTTCCTTTACGTTTATTCTACGGATTAAGTCACTTCGTTTTAAGTGATTAAGTAGTTAAGTTTAAGAAGTAGTTAAGTCACCTCGCCTTAAGCGATTGCGGACGGGACAAGCCCGTCCCTCCCGGAAAGGGCAAATCCTGGCAGACTGCGCAGATACGGGAGGGACGCGCTTGTCGCGTCCGGGCTCTACTGTCCCAACATGGCACAAGTCTAACCACTTAACTACTTAACCACTTAACTACTTAATCACTTAATTTCCCTAGCACCGGCCCTTGCTCTTGAGGAAGGCGAAGGACGGCGTGATCGCCTCAAGCGTATCGAAGTGGCGCTCGCACTCGACGACCCACCACTTGACGCCATCGGCGTCGGCGGCGACGGCGAGCTTGTCCCAGTCGACGCCCTTCGCGCCCAGGCCGGGCTGGCCGAGGATGCCGTCGAACTTCTTGCTGCCCATGCCGTTCTCCTTCGCGTGGAGCGTGACCGAACGGTGGGGATACTTTTTGTACTGCTCGCACGGGTCGTGGCCGGCGCAGGTCGTCCAGCCGACGTCCTGCTCCATGCAGACGTTCTGGTGCGTGTTCGAGAAGAAGTAGTCCCAGTACGTCGTACCGTCCTTCATCTTCATGTTGAACTCGCCCGTGTGGTTGTGGAGGCCGATCTTGCAGCCGTACTTCGCGGCCTCCTCGGCGGCCGTGTTGTAGTAGTCGACGAGCATCTTGAGGAAGTCGTCGAGGTTCTCGCCCTTCTTCGGGAAGTTGCCGCCGCCGGGGCAGATGATCGTGGTGTTGCCGTAGCCGAGGTTGAACTCGCACGTCCGCTTCACGTTGGCAGGGCTGAACGCATCGCGGCCGACGTGCGTGCCGCAGCCGACGAGGCCGTTGTCGTTCAGCATCTTCTTCAGCTCGGCGGCCGACTTGCCGTAGTAGCCCGCGAACTCGACGCCCTTGTAGCCGATCTTCGCGACCTCTTCAAGCGCCTTCTCGATGCCGACCGTGGGGATGTACTTGTGGATGGAGTAGAGCTGGACGGCGACCTGTCCCTTCTTGCAGCCGGCCTGCGCGCAGCAGGTGCCGGCGCCGAAAGCCGTCGCGGCACCCGCCGCGGCCAGCGAACCCAGGAAGCCTCTTCTCGACAGATTCATGTGTGTTCTCCTTTTCGTGCTATTCGTCTTCTGTTTACAGTCCTTGGACGCCAACCACTGTCCTTAACCGCAAGACGCTACGCAAGCTGGTCCATCGTCACGACGGGCAGGTCCTTCGCCGGCTCGACCATCGGCTTGAGCGCCGAGGCGTCGAACGCATAGCCGTCCTTGCCGAGGTTCCACACGACGGGGGCCGTGTTGAGGATCGTGGCGCGGAAGCCCTGCATCGTCGCGCCCATGTTGCCGGTGTGGGACGAGTTGCAGCCCTCGTTCTCGATGACGAACGGGTACTTGAAGCCCTTCTTCATGAGCGTCTGCAGGAACTTCGTCCAGTCGCAGGAGTCGCTGCCGCCGAAGCCCGGGAGGCGCGGCTCGTAGTTCATGCGCGCCCACTCGTTCGCGGCGATCGGCACGCCGGCCTTCTGCGCGAGGGCCTTGTCGACGACCTGCTCGGGATAGAGGCGGCCCCAGTGGATGGCGTCCGACGAGGTGGGGAAGTTGCGCGTGCCCTTGATGTGGACGCGGCGGAGGCGTTTGAAGTCCATCGCCTCGATGACGTCGCTCGGGTCGATGTGCTGCCAGATGTCGTGCGACGGGTCGTACGTCTCCTGCAGGGCGGAGGAGTCGTCGAGGATCGCGTACATGAGCTTGCGCGCGGCAAGGCAGCCCGGCAGGTTGTTGTAGGCGTCGGGCGCCGTCGCCGGCTGCCAGCCCTCCATCGGGCAGTTCTCGATGCACACGGTCACGCCGAGGCTCTTCGCGTAGTTGAGCATCGGCTGGAAGACCTTTTTGAACTTGTGGAGGTTCTTCTCGAACCCGCCGTCCGTGCGGCCGAGCACGTGGTCATAGCCCACGAACGTGCCGCAGACGACGTCGTTCGTGTCGCCGCCGAGGAGGGCCGCGATGCGGATGAGCTTGAGGATGTGGTTCTGGTTCGCGCGCTGCATCGCCTCCGTCTTCGCGCCGATGAGGTTGTCGTAGGCACCCACGGAGACGCGCAGGCCCTCCTCGTTGCAGCGGCGGACGACGCGCTTCGCGGCGGCGAGGTCGAACGTCTCGTAGTCGAGGTGCGTCGCGATGTGGTCCGCGCGGTCCGTGTCGCGGCGGAACACGCAGAGCTCCAGGCCCTGGGCCCCCACCGACTTCGCGCGCCTCAGCACGTCCTCGAAGCTCTCGCCCGCGAACGCGGAGGTCATGAGCCAAATCGGGTTGTTCATCGGCTTCGGCGCGCCCGGCCCGAACCCGGGCATCTCCGCGCCCTTGGCCGTGCGGCCGCCCATCGCGGCCACGGCCGCTGCGGCCGCGCCGAACTTGAAGAAGTCACGTCTGTTCATGGTCTTTCCTTTCACGTTAAAATGGAATCTCGGACACAATTAAGTGGTTAAGCCGCTTCGCTTCTGAGACATTAAGTGGTTAAGTCGCTTCGCTTTAAGTAGTTAAGTTGACTGCTTGATTTTCTCACCATTTTACCAATCCAAGAACTTAACTACTTAACAACTTAATCATTTAACTCCTACTTAACTACTTAACAACTTAATCACTTAATCTACTACCTGAGCTGTCCGAGGAAGCGCAGGTCGTTCTCGTAGAGCCAGCGGATGTCGGGGATGCCGTACTTGATCATCGCGATGCGCTCGACGCCGAAGCCGAAGGCGTAGCCCGAGACCGTCTCGGGGTCCCAGCCGACGTGCCGGAAGACGCGCGGATCGACCATGCCCGCGCCGGCGACCTCGATCCAGCCCGACTGCTTGCAGACGCTGCAGCCCTTGCCCCTGCAGACGTGGCAGGAGAAGTCGACCTCCACGCTCGGCTCGGTGAACGGGAAGAAGTGGGGGCGGAAGCGCACGATGACGCTGTCGCCCATCATCTCCTTCGCGAAGTAGGCGAGTACGCTCTTGAGGTCCGCGAGCGAGACGGGCTTCGTGTCGCAGTAGAGTCCTTCGATCTGGTGGAAGTTCGCGGAGTGCGTCGCGTCCGTCGTGTCGCGGCGGTAGGTGCGGCCCGGGCAGATGACGCGCACGGGCGGCTTGTTCGCGAGCATCGTGCGGATCTGCACGGGGGAGGTCTGCGTGCGGAGAAGCAGGTCCTCCGCCGTGCGGGCGTCGCCCTCGCCGCGAATCTCGGCCGAGTCGATCCAGAAGGTGTCCGTGCGGTCGTTCGTGGGATGGTGGTCGGGCGTGTTGAGCGCCGTGAAGTTGTTGAAGCGCGTCTCGATGTCCGGACCGTCCGCCACCGTGAAGCCGAGCTTGCCGAAGATGCGCGCGGTGTCGGCGACCCCGCGGCTGAGCGGATGCTCCACGCCCGGCGAGGGCCAGC
>CAKULR010000029.1 GCA_934667295.1 uncultured Kiritimatiellota bacterium | reverse complement strand
CGGGAGGGCGAAGTGGACAATCCCGGACAAATCCCACCAATACGGATACCCCTCGTCCCACGGGAGGGACACGCTCGGTCGCATCTGCGGGAGGGACGCGCCTTGTCGCGTCCGCCCACGGCCAGACCCCTTCGGCGAACACGCCGCCTCCGCCTCCAGGACAAGGTCGTTCCGCCCGCGTGCCGCATAGTCACACGCCCCGACGATCTTCCCCGGCCAGTCCTTCACGTCCGCCCAAGACGGAATCAAATCGAAGTCTTCTTCGGAAAGTGCCCGTGACGCCCAGTGGACAAACGCACCGAACTCCTCCTTGCAGAAGGACTTCGAGCAGCTGACGGCGCAGCGCCCCCGCCTCGGTTCCGGCAGCATGCTGCGGTTCTCCACACGCTTGATCCCAAGCATGATCAAAACCGCATACGGCCCGGTACAGGTAAAGGCGTGGGTGAGCATGGCTCGCGCGCTTTATTCAATGCCCTTCATGGCATAACAAGGCTTTACGACAGGCTTTCAAGCCACGTGCCCAGATCCTCAAGCCACGTCTCGCACGGCTCGTCAATCGGCGCAACGTCAAGTCGTCTGCGGCCAAACGATTCCGCAACGGCAATCAGCCATTCATGCGCAAGCGAGGTCTTCTTGTCTTCTGAAACATTCCCGCTCTGGAATCTCGCCCATTCCTCAAATGACATCAGGTAGATCGATGTCTTTGTGGCTTGCTCGATCTTGCTCTTCCTGTCGAGTATGTCCGCTCGAATGTCCGGCTTCCTGTCCACGACAAATCCGGCCCTGACCACGGATGGCGTCTGGCAGAGCTTTTCTCCAAGCTCAACGAGTTCATCCCAGAGATACGGTTTCCCGTATTTCGCATCCCACGCCTCAACAACCTCGTCGTCGAAGCTCTTGACTTCGACATCGCCGATGGTTCCCGCTTTCCTGTTGGCCGTTCTCATCTGACAAAGCGGAACAACCTGGCAGTCAGGCATTGCCTCCGTCTGGATCAACGCCTGCAGAAGCCCATGCATGACAACTTCAAGGGCTCGGGCAGAATAAGTCGTGTGATCGATGAATTGGGACAACCCCTCCCGAACCTGATCAAAGGAAAGGGGGCTCGCCGCACAAGCCAAACGACAAGCCCTGTCGGAAAGTCCGGCAAATGCCTCTGACCTGTTTTTCAGCAGGGCCATGAGGTAAGCCAGCGCGAGTTTCGGATTGAGCGCATTGAGCTCGATTCGATCGACCAACTCAACCCACGAGTCCGATGGCCCCCGGATGGACGCCTTGTAGAGGCTTGAGTACGGGTAATTCTCGGCGAACGACCGCGTCATCATTGCGCCGAAGCTGTTCATGCTCATCAAGTTGCTGTCACGAAGGAACTTGCTCGTGTATTTGGCGTCGAGGTTGCGCATGGAGATGCCGTCAACCCACGAGAAGTTCTTTTTTGTCGGGCCGCCCTTGTGCAGCCTGACCGACTGACGGGAATCGATGCTCTTGACGGCCAGCTGCAGAAAGCAGATGCAGACCACGGCCCGGCCCTCGTTCTCCGAGATGCCGTCCACAATCTTCTTCAACAGCGCGGCGACGTCATCCGGCAGAACGGACAGGTCAACCTTGCCCGTCTGAACGTCGTGAAGGAGGTTCTGAAGATACCCGGAATCGAACGCCTCGCAAATCCGCCTGTACCTTTTCTTGGTGTCCTCACTTTGAACGCCCTCACGGAACGTCAGGGCCGTACCGCCGACATGCAAGACCGATCTGTCAGCGTAGACATCAAGATGGTTTTCCATGTCTTTGTCCGCGTTGTCCGCAATCGTCTTGCCTTTCATCAGCGAATTTCCTTTCCAAGCTGTACGCTCATGTGATTCAATGTCGGGAAGGCATACGGAATGAGCCACATGCCGGGTGCGATCTGCGGGTTCGTCTTGTTGTTCCTCACCTCATAGCCAAGACTGCGAAGCGTCGACGCCACATCGATGATTTCCGACTTCGGCATGTTCCAGTCGCGCATCAGTTCGTCTTCCGACACAATCCGCCGAACATCCTCTCCCGCGACGACTTTCGAGATGACATCGGCGTACTTGTAGGAACGCAGGAACCGGCACTTGCAATCCAGCGCAGGGGCATACTGATAATAACCGTTCAGTTGCACGAGATCGGCTCTTATCCCCCATTCGGACACCATGTTCTCGAAGGCTTTCCACGCCACGGTGAAAGACCTTGCCGATTCAGAGTATGAATTCAGGAGGACACGGGAAAACGGGACGTCCCACGCCCGGCCACGCGCAGCGATCTCGACGATGAAGTTCGGACTGTCGTTTCCTTCGCCATCGTCGAAGACGCTCACGGTCAGTGCATCATCCCCTTCCACATGAACCCTAAACGCGCCCCTACCCTGTTCACACCGCTCGAACTTGAACTTGTCAGAAATACGGCAGAAGAAGTCTCCGCGATAAGGCTTGCTGACAAGCTCAACCCTGGGCAACTTGGAGATTTCAGACTTCGCCTTCTGGCGATAGCGTTCCATCACGTCATGCTTACGGCTGCGAAAGGTCAGTTTGTCCTCGGCGTTCAGATAAGAGAGGTGAAACGGGAACGAGACGCCAAACAGCTGTTCCTGAATTGAGATCGCGAGCATGCGCGCGAGCTGGGGCGGGACTGAATTTCCGATCTGCTTGACGGCGATCTGCTTTCCACCACTGATCTCATAGTCGTCCGGAAACGTCTGAAGCCTTTTGTATTCGCCAAGGGCGAAGAACCTGTTTCGCCAATGGAGCGGTCCCGTGTAGGCGCCACCCTGCGCCTTAATCGTCCTGACGGGCGCGTCGGGATCCGCCTTGTAGAGGAAATCGGAGAACTTGGAACGCCAGGCGAATACGGGGCGCGGATGCCCCATCTCCTTGGTGTAGTAGCTGTAGTTCAACCCAGGCGGGATACCCTCAAGCAAGTGCCCGAAACGCCCTCCAAGCCCCACCCTCTGCTCTTCAGCGGTCAACTTCAGATCGCAAATCGCCGTTCCCGCATTGTAATAAGGCGTCTGGGCAAGCGAATCCGGGCCATGTGTCGGTCGGGGAAACTTATACGAGCCCTCGCACACGCCGACAATAATCAGTCTCTCCCGATGTTGTGGAACTCCGTAATCGGCGGCGTCGAGTACCCTCGAAAAAATCCGATAGCCAACGGACGCGAAACTGTCTTGGATTTCTCGCCACGCATTTCCGCCCTGCGCACCTGTCAATCCATAGACATTCTCGAACAGAAACCCTTTTGGGTACAGTTCCTGCAGGAGTCGCACGTATTCGCGGAAAAGGACGCCACGGGCATCTGTCGTGCCCAAGACACCATTGGCCCTGCGCCCTGCGGCACTGAACGTCTGGCACGGCGGGCCGCCAATGACGAAATCGATCTTTCCGAGCTGACGTCCCGAGAACTCACGTATGTCGATGCAATTCACCCTTGAGTTCGCGAAGCGTTTCCCCTTGCCCGTATTCAATTCAAGCGTATCGCAGAACTTCCGCTCGATCTCAACGGAATCCACGATTTCAAAACCGGCATCCGAAAAGCCGATATCCAAGCCGCCTGCGCCCGAAAACAGGCTCAACGTCCGAACCTTCCGCTCGGTCTTCGCGTCAAAAAACGCCTTGAGGGATTGACCAAATGCGTCAGGCCACCCCGGCAGACCATGTTGGCAGCCCAGTGCATCACAAATACTTTCCGCCGTCGCGAAGGGAAGACTCTGTCTTTCGGCAGGACGCATGATCGTTGGAAACTCCAGTTGCATCGCCGGCTTGTCCGTCTGCGGATCGTTGTAATACTCTGGGCAGTCCTCCAACTGGTCGCCACAGTACGTCCCCGCGAGAACGGTCTTCTTGACTGCGTCGATAGGCGCATTCTTCATCATAATCGTATTTGCGTCTTTCTGAAAGAGAATTCCCGCCATAAGTCACCCCTGGAATCGCCACGCACATTATATCAAATAACGTCCTACAAGACGATGCCCCCTTTCATGCGTCCGTCCGTCAGGCGTTTCCCTTGAACTCGCCCATCGTCGCCTCGCCGGCGGCGGAGATGCCGGAACGGCGGAAGACGGCGACCAGGGTGCGGACGAGGATCCGGAGATCGAGCGCGAGCGAGCGGTGGTCGACGTACCAGACGTCGTGGCGGAACTTCTCGTCCCAGGAGAGGAGATTGCGCCCGTTGACCTGCGCCCAGCCCGTGATGCCCGGCGGCACCTCGTGCCGCCGCATCTGTTCGGGCGTGTAGCGCGGCAGATAGGCGGTGGGCAAGGGGCGCGGGCCGACAAGCGACATCGTACCGCGCAGCACAAGCAGCAGTTCAGGCAGTTCGTCGAGCGACGAGGCGCGGAGGAAGCGTCCGAACGGCGTCAGCCGTTCGGCGTCCGTACCGGGTCCCGTGCGCATCGACCGGAACTTGAACAGCCGAAACGGCCTTCCGTCCCGCCCCGCCCGTTCCTGCACGAAGAAGACGGGCGTCCCAAGCTTCACCCGCACGGCACACGCAACGAGCGCCATCAGCGGCAACCACAAGGGCGCCGTGGCCACCGTCAGGACCAGATCAAGCACGCGCTTCACAGACATCCATCACATCTTACCAGAGTTACAGCTTCAGGGAAGCGGGAAAACAAGATCCTTCGGCAAATCAAGTTCCCCAAGCAAATGCCTCACCCTGTCTTCAAGCTTCAGAAGATCGTTCTCGACGACTTCCCAAACAAACTCATAATTGACTTCATTGTAGCCGTGGATGAGATTGTTCCGCATGCCGACGATGGCCGACCATGGGATATCCGGCGCACGGGCGGTGATTTCCGCGTCGAGATGGTTCGCCGCTTCGCCGATGATTTCAATGCAGCGGACAACATTTCCCTGCTTGTCCTCGTTGCCGAAGAACTCCTCGCGCGAGACTTCTCCAACGGAACGGCGAATGCGGGCAATCGCCTGGATGATGTGATACAGGCGTTGTGCGTTCTTGACGGTGGCGATTTCGGTCATATCGCCAAGATGTCCTTTTTGACGGTATAGGCAAAGAACGGCTCACGCTGAAGTGCCCCGGAATCGACAACGTCAACCACACGGCCAAGGGCTTTTCCAAAGGAATCGCTCATGCCGCCCTGGTCGAGGAGAGAAGCCCCCGGTTCAAACTCAACCAGGAAATCGACATCGCTTCCCGGCGTTTCCTCCCTGCGGGCAACGGACCCGAAGACCCAAAGCCTTCTCGCCTTGTGTCTCCGCGCAATGGCATGGAGTTCATCCCGCCGTGCAAGTATCGTATCCAGCATGCGCATCGCCGCCTCCGCCTCGATGAAGACGATTATACCACAATCGCCATCACCCGGCCAGCCTACTGGATGCCGAGGCGTTTTTCGATGTCCTCAATCGTGCCGCCCTTCGTCTCCGGCATGAAGAAGACCGCCCAGACGAGCTGGACCGCCATCATGCACGCGAAGAAGGCGAACGCCCAGGTGCCGGCCCGTTCGGCCACGGCGGGGAAGGCCCACGAGATGAGCGTACACATGAACCAGTGCGTGAAGCAGCCGAGGGCCTGTCCCTTCGCGCGCACGGCGTTCGGGAAGACCTCCGAGATGTAGACCCAGATCACCGCCCCCGACGAACAGGCGAAGAACGCGATGAAGCCGAGGATGCCCGCCACCGCGATCGCCGCGTTCGGCTGCGGCTGGGAGAGCTGCCAGGCGACGAGCCCGTGCATGAGGATCATGAGCGCGGAACCGCCGACGATCATCGCGCGGCGACCGAACTTGTCGATCACGAAGAACGCAAGGATGGTGAAGACGAGGTTCACCGTCCCCACGCCCATCGTCCCGACGAGCGAGGCCATCTCGCTGCCCTGCCCGAAGATCAGGTCGAAGATGCGCGGCGCGTAGTAGTTGATCGCGTTGATGCCGGAGACCTGGTTGAAGAACGCGATGAAGAACGCGAGCAGGATCGGCTTCAGGTAGCGGCGCTGGAAGAGCGCGGGCTCCACGTCCGCCGAGACGCCGGCGAGCGACGCCTCGATCTCGCCCACCACCTGCTCCGTCGTCTTCCCCTCCTCCGCGAAGCCGATGCGCGCGAGGACGGACTCGGCCTCCTTCCGGCGGCCGACGCGCACGAGCCAGCGCGGCGACTCGGGAATCGTCGTCAAAAGAACCATGAAGAGGACGATCGGCAGGCACTCCATGCCGAGCATGACGCGCCACTTGACCATCTCCACGGTCATCACATGCGAGGCAAAGAGATCCGCAAGCCACGTGCAGAGCGAGCAGAACCAGCCGCCCTCGACGGCCATCCAGCGCGCCACGAAGTAGTTCGACACGTAGGAGATCAGGATACCGAAGACGATGTTCAGCTGGTTCGTCGCGACGAGGCGCCCGCGCAGGCGTCCCGGCGAGATCTCCACGATGTAGAGCGGCACGACCACCGAGACGCCGCCGATCGCGAGCCCGCCGATGAAGCGGAACCAGCCGAGGAGGTGCGGACCGAACACCTTCGACGTGGGCGTGAACGCGCATCCGGCGGCGGAGACGAGGAAGAGCACGCCCATCAGCCACAGTGTCGGGCGGCGTCCCCACCGGTCGGACGGCGCACCCGCCCCGAAGACGCCGATCACCGTGCCGATCAGCGCCACGGAGACGATGAACCCGTGCCAGAAGGCGCTCAGGCCGAACTCCGCCTGGATGGCCTTCTCGCACCCGGAGATGACCCCCGAATCGAAGCCGAAGAGGAAGCCGCCGAGCGCGGCGACGATCACGATGTAGAGGAGCGAGTTTTTCATGTGCTAGGTGTTTTCCGGAGGTGTGGGTTCAGAGGTCTCGGCGCGGTCCAGCAGATCTTCGTAGAAGGCGGCGAGCGCCGTCGTCCAGTAGGGCTGGATCCAAAGCGAAAAGCAAAGCCCGGAGACCGACAGGGCCAGAATGCCCTTGGCCAGCGGAGCCAACGCCGTCGCAACGGACTGAACGGCGTCCTGTCCGCCCGCCGCAGCCGCCGTCCGTACCGATTCCGCCATCGGCGTCCAATCGACCTGGCGGATCCCGTCGACGAGGAAATAGAGGCCGGGCAGATAGACGACGGCGGCCATGCCGATGAAGCCGAGATCGACCAGCAGCATCGTCCGATGGCTTCCCGCCATCAGGCGGCGCGCCTCATCGACGACCGCGCGCCCGGATCCGTCCGGATGGTCCACGAGGACCGCATAGGCGAGCCGGTAGCGGTACCAGGCCACGAGCGTCGGCACCACCAGCAGCACCAGGCACGCCAGCAGCAGGCCGTAGGCGAGCGGCGCGGACGGCGAGGCTTCCCCCTTCGCCGTCCAGGCGGCCCCGACAAGCTGCCAGATCCCGACGCCCAGGAACGCCACGAGTCCCGGCAGCATCGCCGGCAACAGACGCCACACGACCCAGAAATGGACCATGACCGCACGCCAGCCGCGTCCGAACCCGGCGAAGGCATAGCGGACCGTCGGCCCCCCGCGCATGACCGCAACCGCGAGCGCCGTCGTGCCGTAGACCTTCGCGAAACGGAAATAGTAGAGAAGCGGAACGATAAGAAAGGCAAGCACCAGGGGCTGCTGCGCGAAAAAGGCGGGCACCTTGCCCACCAGCGAATCCAGCAGAATCCAGATCGCCCAGCACCCAACCGAGGCACCCCAGCCGCCCTTCATGCGCAGGGCGGCCGCAGCCTCCCGGCGAACTGTCGCCGCGCCCTTCATGCTCACGCCCCGAAGCACATGATCTGGCGCTCGAACCCGAACGTCATCGCGATGAGCGCGGAGCGGATCCACATGCCGTTGCGCATCTGCCGCCAGTACATCGCGCGCGGGTCGCGGTCGCAGCAGGGGGCGATCTCGTCGCGGCGGGGCAGGGGGTGCATGATGATGCCGTCCTTCGGCAGCAGCTTCAGCTCCTCGGCGCCGAACTTGAAGCGGGAGGTGTCGATGCGCGCGCTCTCGCCCTGGGCGGTGTCCCACTCGTCCTGGATGCGCGTCATGTAGACGGCGTCGGAGAGCGAGACGGCCTCGCGCAGGTTGTCCGAGACGGCGTACTCGATGCCCTTCGCCTTCAGGATCTCCAGCACGTCGGCGGGGACCTGCAGCTGGGGTGGCGCCACGAACACCTGGCGGACGTGCGGGAAGTTCGTGAGCAGATAGCTGAGCGAGCGCACCGTGCGGCCGCGCAGGAGGTCGCCGCAGAACGTCACGGTGCGGTTCGCGAGCCCGCCCTTCGTCTCGAACGAGCGGAGGAGGGTGTAGACGTCGAGGAGGGCCTGGGTCGGGTGCTGGTCCTTGCCCGAGCCCGCGTTGATGATCGGAATCGGACGGTCCGTGTTCGAGAGCTCCCACGCCATCTGCTCGGCGAGGCCCTTTTCGGGGCAGCGCATGATGATCATGTCCACGTAGGAGGAGAACGTGCGGATCGTGTCCGTCTTCGACTCGCCCTTCGCCTCGGAACTCGTGCTCTGATCGCGCACGGAACTCGTCGTGAGGCCGAGGATCTGGCAGGCGTTCAGGTGCGAGAGGAACGTGCGCGAGCTCGGCTGCGAGAAGTAGAGCATCGCGCGCCTGTGCGGCAGGAGGCTCTTGAGGTAGAGCGCGCCCTCCTTCGACTTCGCCATGAAGCGGATGCGGTTCGCGAGCGCGGCGAGGCGTTCGAGGAGCGGCCGGTCGAACTGCTGCGCGATGAGCGTGTGGTAGGGCGTCTCCGGGGTGGTGTCGGGATGCGCGAGATAGGGCCGCTTCGCCTCCAGCGGCAGATCCCTGAACGCCTCCCAGCCGATTTCCGTCAACCGCGCCATGTCCGTCCTCCTTTCGCCTATCTGCTTACTGCTTCTCCGGGTCGGCGAGGGCCGAGACGAAGAGCGCCTTGATCGTGTGCATGCGGTTCTCGCTCTCGTCGAAGACCTTGGAGTACTTCGACTCGAACACCTCGTCCGTCACCTCCAGGGCCCCCGTCTCCTTCGTGACCTCGGTGTTGAAGTCGTGGAAGGCGGGGAGGCAGTGGAGGAACATGAGCCGGCCGTCGAGGTTGCCCGTCGCGCGCATGAGGTCCATGTTGATCTGGTAGGGGCGCAGCATCCTGATGCGCTCGGCGGTCTTCGCCTCCTCGCCCATCGAGACCCAGACGTCGGTGTAGAGGACGTTCGCGCCCCGCACGCCCTTCACGGGATCGTCGAAGACGCGGATGTCGACGCCGTTGCGCGTCGCGACCGCCTCGGCCTCGGCCAGCACCTGCTCGTCCGGCCACAGTTCGCGCGGCGTGCAGCAGACGTACCGCACGCCCGCCTTCGCGCAGCCCATCATGAGGGAGTTCGCGACGTTGTTGCGTCCGTCGCCCACGTAGGCGACCGTGCAGTCCTTGAGCGAGCCGAACGTCTCCTTCACCGTCAGGAGGTCCGCGAAGATCTGCGTGGGGTGGTAGTCGTCCGTGAGGCCGTTCCACACGGGGACGCCCGACCACTTCGCCAGCTCCTCCACCGTCTTCTGGCTGAAGCCCCGGAAGAGGATGCCGTCGTAGATGCGCCCCAGGACGCGCGCCGTGTCCTTCACGCTCTCCTTCTTGCCGAAGTGGATGTCGGGGCGCGTCAGGTACTCGGCGCCGCCGCCCTCGTCGCGCGCGGCGATGATGGACGAGTTGCGCGTGCGCGTGGACGACTTCTCGAAAATGAGCGCGATGTTCTTGCGGTGGAGCAGATCGCCGCGCACGCCCGCCCTGCGCCGCGCCTTCAGCTGCGCCGCGAGGTCGATCAGGTTCATCATCTCTTCATCGGTGAAGGAGGTCATCCGCATAAGCGAACGGCCCTTCAGTTCAGGCATCCAGGTGAGCATCGTTGACCTTTCTTACAGGAAACATGGTGCGTATTGTACCATAAATGCGGTCGGCGCGCGACGGGCGCGCGCCAACACGGCGGTCGCGCAGGAACGCGACCCTCCCGGGAGGGTCGCAACTTGTTGCGACCGGGGGACTTGTTGCGACCGGGGGACTTGTTGCGACCGGGGACGGCGGACGCAATGAATTGCGTCCCTCCCGTTGCGCGGCGCAGGACGGCCGCTGGTCGGGAGGGACGCTCCTACGTGTCTTCCCTGTGTGCCTGCCCGCTATTTCTTCGCGGGGGACTTCTTCGGTTCGTCCTTCTTGGCGTCGTCCTTCTTCGGCTCCTCCTTGGCCTTCACGAGGTCCTTGCGGGCCTTCGCGAAGTTGTCCGCGCTGTAGGAGCTGACGGAGTAGGTCCACTTGCCGGCCTTCGCGTTGAAGTCCTTCACGGCCTGTTCGAGCTTCGCGTTCTCCGTGGCGTTCGTGCCAACGGGCGTGAACGCGGCGCTCACCTTCAGCCAGCGGTCGGAACCGGTCGCGGTGCCGCCCGTCTTCGCCGTGTAGACCGTGCCGTTCTTCAGCGTGGCCGTGTAGACGGCGCCCGTCGCGAAGCCGAGCTCGGCCTCCGTGAGCTTGGGATCGGCGACGCCCGTCAGGTCGAGGTAGCTGAGCGCGGAGTCGAGCGAATAGGTCTTGGAGGTGTCCAGCTCCTCCTTCGGACCCAGGCCCGCGAGTTCCCACTTGCCGTCCTTGCGCGTCAGCTTCACCGTCTCCTTGCCCTTCGCGTAGGTGACGGCGGCGACGTCGGACGCCGTGACCGCGCAGATGCGCGTGTCGATCCACTTCTTCGGATCGCCGTCGAACGCCTCCAGCGCGTCCTTCACGAGGACCGGCGTCTTGCCGTCGAACAGCACGTAGCGGCCGTCGGGGTAGCCGCCGCCGCCAAACTGCGCCATCTGCCCCCTGGGCTTCGAGGCGTGCGTGTCGCCGAGCGAAACCGAGGCGAGGTCCTTGCCCTTCGCGTCCTTGAGCGCGACGACTGTCGGGGACGTGATCGCCTTGCCCGTCGCGAGCTGGCCGACCTTGAGATCCTGCAGCTTGAGCAGGTTCTCGCGGAGCTGCGCCACGTCCGCCGGATAGCCGAACAGCGTCTCGACCGTCCAGCCCGCGTCCGTCGCCGCGAGCGCGACCTTCTTCGCGCCGCCGATCTCGACGCGCGCGACGTCCGAGACCTCGAACGCGGGGAGGATGGCCTTGCCCACGACGGAGGGCGTCTTCATCTTCTTGCCCGCCGTCGTCCAGTACGCGACGCCGCCGAGCACGACGGCCACCGCAGAGAGAACTACGAGATTCTTGCTTGTCATGTGTCAACCTTCAAGAATGAATTGAACAATGTTACCGTTGCCGCGCTTCAAGCGCTTAACCACTTAATCACTTAACTGCTTAACCACTTAAAGCGCAGCGGCTTAATCTTCTTAGCGTTTCCGGCGCCTGAGCCCGTGGAGGATGCCGAAGAGGACGACGAGGAGCGGCACGAGGCAGATGTTGACCACCTTCAGCGTGAGGCCGAGGCGGTCGATGTCGCCCGTCAGCTCCTTGCGCACGTTCTTGAGCTGGCGGCGGGTGTCGGCCTGGGCCTTGCGCAGCTTGGCGATTTCCTCCTGCTGCTCCTTGGAGAGGATGAGGCGTTCGTTGCCCGTCTTCTGCTTCTGGAGGGCCATGAGGCGCTGCTGGGTCTGCTCAAGCTCCTGCTCGAACGCCTCCTGCTTCGCCTGCCACTTCGCCATCGCCTTCGCCTCCAGCGCGTCCACCTTCGCGAACGGGCGGTTCGACGGGCCGCGCGAGCGCACGCCGATCAGCTCCTCGCGTCCGGCGTACTGCTCGATGACGTTCGAGAAGAGGACGAGGTTGTCGTTGACGGGCTGGGCGATCGGCCCGAAGATCGTGTTCATCACCTGCACACAGAAGTCGTCCGCCAGGAAGTCCGAGTCGCCGAAGAGGACGACGCTGCCCTTCCCCTCGGCCGTCACCTTGGGAACGGCGTTCGTGGAACCCTCCACATAGTCGGGTCCCTTCGGGAACGCGGTCCTGAAGGTGCCGGAGAGGCGCGCCGCGAGCGTGTACTGCGCGCCGCTCGGCTTCAGCTCCTTGCGCATCGCGCCCATGCCGAACTGCGCGCTCTGGCGGTCGACGAGGCAGGCGTCCTGGGCCGAGCTCAGCACAAGCGGCTCGAACGAGAGGCCGTCCTTCTTCGCGAAGGAGAAGCTGCCCGCGAACGGGAACATCACCTGCGTGAGGCCGGCGACGAGGAGGTCGCCCTTCGCCATGTTCTTCGCGCCGAGCGAGAGGAACGCCGGGTTCTCCTCGGCGCGCCCGTTGCCCGTGTTGAGCTTCGTGGCGGCGGCGAGGTCGGCGACGACCTTCGAGGTGTCGAAGGTCACGCCCCAGGCGTCGAAGAGCTTGCCGAGCGTGGAGGGGCCGTCCTGACCGCCCATCTGCATCATCATCGGGTTCTGCTGCTGGCGCTGCGCGAGCATGTCCATCACGCTGAACGGGTCGACGCACGCGATGAGGCGGCCGCCCCGGATGACGAACTGGTCGATCGCGAAGAGCGTCTTCTCGTTGAGGTCCTTCGCGTGGAGCACGACGAGCGCCTTCACGTCGTCGTCGATGGACTCGGCGGTGGGCGGGATCTCGCGCACGTCGTAGTCCTTCTTGAGCTCCGTGAACGCGGCCCAGCCCTGCGGCTGCTGCCGGCGCTGCATCTGCATCATCGGGTTCGGCGGCTGCCCGAACACGCCGGGGATGGAGGTCATCACGCCGATGACGGGGCGCTCCGGCCACGCGACGCGCGTGACGCGGCGCGTGTTGTCGTACTCCAGCGTGGACTCGGCGCGCGGGCTCAGCCGCGCCAGCGTCTCCTCGCGGTCGCCGCACACGGCGACGAGGCCGAAGTAGACCGGCTGGCCGAACGGGTTGACGTTCTGCGGCTCCACGCCGTAGCGCTGCGCCCACTCCTCGGCGTCGCTGTCGGGCTTCGGGTCGTAGGCTTCGAGGGCGAGGTGCCCGTTACCCGCGCGCTCGTACTC
>CAKULR010000028.1 GCA_934667295.1 uncultured Kiritimatiellota bacterium | reverse complement strand
GAATGTCAACGCCCTGCTTCTCGGTAAAAACCGACGCGCCGACGATAAACGCATAGTCGTCCGTCTCCGCATTGTACCGCCGACAGAGTTCCACGCGCGGTTCTTCCCTGCTGCGGCACAGGAGACGCACCGTGTCGAGCAGCCTCTTCGGGTCGAGGTGATTCCGCACGACCGCGCCCGCCTCATCCACATAGACCATGTAGAACGGATGGATTCGGTTGCGGTCATCTACGTTCACGCTGTCGTTCACGTTCCGCAGGATGAAGATGACGCCCGGCGGCGCGTCAGGTCCCGCTTCCACGACCGCGTGTAACCCCTTCGGCGCGGATTCGACGTCCGTGTCCTGCCGCTTCAGGTAGGCGAGCAGATCGAGCCTGAATTCGTTCAGCCCGAGATCCTGAATGGAAATGCCGTTCGCCATGTCCTCGATGTCCACGACTTCCGTCTGCAGCCGCTTCAACTGGGCGCGGCGGTATTCGAGATCGCCTTTCTCCTCCGCATCGATGGGGTTCTCGTCGCCCGTCGAGGTCATCACGCTCAATTTCATGCGCGATTCGACGCGCTCCTTCAGGTTGATGTACTCGTCGAGATCCACGTCCGGCCAGAAGTTCACGAGCTGGATACTGCCGTTCGGACTGCCGATGCGATCCACGCGCCCGAACCGCTGGATGATCCGCACGGGATTCCAGTGGATGTCGTAGTTGACCACGTAGTCGCAGTCCTGCAGGTTCTGGCCTTCCGAGATGCAGTCCGTCGCGATGAGGATGTCAATCTCGTCCATCCGCCCCGGCATCAGCACGTCGCGCCCCTTCGCACGCGGCGCGAAGCAGGTGAGGATCGTGTTGAGGTCGGCCCGCAGACGCGGCACCGTCGTGCGGCCGTCGATCGTGCCCGTGATCTCCGCCGTGTCGAGGCCGAGCCGCGCCTTCGCCGCGTCCGCGATGTTCGCGTAGAGGTAGTCCGCCGTGTCGGAGAACGCCGTGAAAATCAGCATCTTCCTGTTGCCGGGGTTGATCGGCTGCGCGGCCTTCTTCCGAATCAAGTCCAAGAGCGTCTGCAGCTTCGTGTCGTGCGCGGGGGTGATGTGCGCCATGAGGGATGAAAGTTCGTCCAGCCGCGCCGCGTCGGCCTCAAGATACGTGAGCCATGTCTTCCAGTCCATGTCGGCAAGGTCGATGCGCACCTTGCGTCCCACGGCGAAAAAATCCGTGTTCTGGTCGTCCGCATCGAAATCGGCGACGTCCGCCGCGACGTCCGTCAGCTCGACGACGCGCGAACCGCTTTCGTAGGCGCGGATCGTCCCCACCGTCTCGCCAATCTGCGCACGCACGCGATCCAGCGTCAGCCGGAACGCCTGCACGGAACTCTCCAGCCGCTTGAGCAGGTTGATGCCCATCAGCCGGCGGATGCCCGCCTCGCGTCCGCTCTGCGTCAGATTCGCTTTCGCCTTGTCTTCCGCCGGATTCTGGTATTTCGCGATCTTCGACGGGTGAATGAAGTCGGACGGCGTGTAGATCGCAAGGCTCAGGGACATCAGCCGACTGTAGATCTCGCCGTAGTTCGGCACGTCCGCGCGGTCGGTGAGGCGCGGACGCAGCGAGACGGGCGGACGGCGCGCCGGGAACTTTCCAATCTCCGCCATTTCGTAGTACTTCTCGACGTGACGGCGCGAACGGGCGATCGTCACGTTGTCGAGCAGGGTAAAGAAGTCGAAGTCAAGCGACCGGAGAAGCGCGTCCGTCGTGCGTTGCGCCGCCGGCAGCCTGTTCCAGGCATTGAACGCCGTCTGGGCCTGGCGGAAGATCTCGTCCACGCCCTTCTCCGTGCCGAGTTGGGCGTTGATGAGCGCCGTGTCCCCCTCGTAGGCCAGTGCCAGCTGGTTCTTGAGGTCGGCGAACCGGTTGTTGACGGGCGTCGCCGAGAGCATGAGAACCTTCGTCTTCACGCCCGCGCGGATGACGCGGTTCAGGAGGCGCAGGTAGCGGTTCTCGCGCCCCTCTTCGCCCGACAGTTCGCCGCCGTTGCGGAAGTTGTGGCTCTCGTCGATGACCACGAGGTCGTAGTTGCCCCAGTTGAGGCGCTCAAGGTCGATCCCGTTCGATTCGCCGCGCTCGCGGGAGAGGTCGGTGTGAAAGAGCACGTCGTACCGCAGACGATCCTTCGCGAGCGGATTGTTGACGTAGTTCCCCTTGTAGGTGTTCCAGTTCGCCGCCAATTTCTTCGGACACAGCACCAGCACCGTCTTGTTGCGGCTTTCGTAATACTTGATGACCGCGAGCGCCGTCAATGTCTTGCCGAGCCCCACGCTGTCCGCGAGGATGCAGCCGTTGAACTTCTCCAGCTTGCCGACAATTGCCAGCATGGCGTCGCGCTGGAAGTTGTAGAGCATCTTCCAGACCTGGCTTTCGCGGAAGCCCGTCGCCTCGTTCGGCAGCTCATCCTCCGAAACGTCCTCAAGGAACTCGTGGAAGATGTTGTAAAGCGTGAAAAAATAGATGAATTCGGGAGCGTTTTCGCGATAGGCGGCAGAAAGGCCCGCAATCACGGATTCGGTGACATCCTGAAACCGCGCCTTGTCGGACCACAACTGGTCGAAGAGCCGCAGATAGTAGTCCGCGTTTTCCGCCCGGTTCGTCTTCTGCACGGGGTAGTAGACGTTGTTGCCGCGCGCACAGCCGAGATCGACTGTCGTGAACCCGTTGAGCGGCATGTAGGTTTCGTCGTCCACGTTCAGAAACCCCATCATCCGCTCGTCCGTCACGTTCGACTTGAACGTCGCCTTGCGCCGCAGCCAGTCGGCGCATTCCTTCGCGACCGCCCGCTGGGTCAGCTCGTTGCGCAGCTTCACCTCGAACTCCGTGCCGCAGATGCCGCGTTCACGGCAAAGGCGTGGAATGTAGAACTCGCGCGCCTCCTTCGGCGTTTTCTCCGTCACAAAGGTCGGCGAGGTGAAGATGAAGCGGAGTTCGTCGATGCCCGCGAGCTGTCGGCGCAGTTCGCGGTAGGCGTAGATCGAGAAGCAGGCCGCCGCGATTGAAAGGCGGCTTCCCCTGCGGATGTCCTTCGCCAGGTGTTTCCCGACGGTCTCGTTCACGTTGTCGATGATCTGCACGCGCTCCGCCCAATGGCCTTCTCGTCCGTCCCCGCCTCGTAACGACCGCGCGCGCAACCGGGGAACCTCGTTCCGCACACGGGCCGAGGCAACGCCCATTGGCAAAAATAGCGCGTGCCTCGTTCAAGATATCTCACACGAGGCACCGCTAAGAACCCGTTCAGGAAATACCAAAGAACGGGCACGCAGAGCGGGCATACTGAGAGAGGACACAAAGCATCCCCTGTATGCAGGCCTGCGCAGCCACATTCTTCGCTTCCCGAACAAAAATTAGCGGTTTCCGTGTGAAGCAAAAAATGCGCTTGCGCACATTTGATGATGGCGGCAACTCCCTGTAGGCGCGGCCGCCGATATCAAAGATCAACTGTCAGACCGATATCATCGCCGACAGACGAGGTGGATTATAGCAAATTTTGGTCCGTTTGACCGAAATCGGCGCATCGGAAATTAAGTGTGCATCTACCCCCGCATTTATATAAATGCGGGGGTAGATGCCGACCAAACAAACTTTGAAGAAACCTACGTTGCCACCCAGTGGTAACAGCTCTTGCGGAGACCGCGCAGACGCGGCAGGGCCAGTCCGACGAACCATCCGACGAGGAAGACGCCCAGGATGGTTCCTTCGCGGACACCCTCGACGCGATGCAACAGCGCGTACGACACCACAAGGGCCGACAGGACGAGCGTGGCGTCGAAACACATCTTGACCCGTGACAGGCGGAACTTGAACGTCTGCGCAACCGTCTTCACCAACGCATCCCCGGGCACGCACAGGAAATCCGAATGGACCTGGCAGACGATGCCGACCGCCAGAAGGAACGCCCCGCCGACCAACATCAGGATCTGCAGCGGATAGACAGCCGTCACCCACGGCCGCGTCAGCCACATGCCTTCGTCGATACACACGCCGAAAAGCGCCGTCGCCGGAACCTGCAGCAGCTGGAACGGCGCGAATTTCCGTCGCAGAATCGCGATCTGCCCGAGGACGAAGAGCAGGTTCATGAGGAGCGTCAGCGTGCCGTAGGAAAGCGGCGTCACGCGCGTCAGCACCCACGGCACGCTGGAGATGGGCGTCGCGCCCAGTCCCGCCTGCGTGGACAGCGCAACGCCCAGTCCGGAAACGGCCACGCCCAGCGCGAACAGCAACGCCCGTCTCTTCCAGTCAAAAACCAACATGCACTACCAACCGTTCAGCCAACCGTGCCCCGTTCAGCCCAATTCGGCACACGACTGCCGCCAAATGCGCGGCGCAAACGAAGGTCGGACGTTCCAACGGATTTCTTTCGCCGAGAGGGCGCATCCAACCCCGCGCGGCGCAGGACCTCACGCTTCATCGCACGAGACGCCCGCCACTCTTCCCATTCGATGACGATCGGCTCACGCATGGGAGATCTCCTCTTTGAGTGCCCGTAGCGGCGGAATGGCTTTCAGCGTCTTTCGGCAGAAATCGATGTCTCCGCTCATGTAGCCGCCCTCGGTGTAGAACTCAACCGCGCTCCCGCCGACGACGACAAGGGGGAAGCCACGCTCCTGAAAAAGCGTCGCCAGAAGTCCGGCCAACTTGAGGGCGCGTTCGAGCAAATCACCTGTCGCCTCGATGTCGGCCCGTGCCGCAATTCTCTCTTCTTCCGTCATCTGCCGTGGATTATACCAAATCCCCTTCACATGCGGCACAACAACACAATCACATACCCCCGCAGGCAGAGGCATCAACCGAGAACCGGCCGTGGCGGATGCCGCCGAGGAACTGCCAGGTCACGGACAGCGAGCCGTCCGGCAACAGCCGTCCGTTGGCGGCGATCTCGTGCGTACCGCAGTTCGCGAAAAGCGGCTCGACGTTCGACTCGTTGAACGTCCAGCGCGTCACGGCCCAGGTACCCCGTCCGACGACAAGACGGCGACCGTCCTTCCGAACCAGCGTCCAGCCCGTCGCCGCCGGCTCGACGGATGCCGCGTCGAAACCCTCGAAGACGGCGGTTCCGTTCCCCTTCAGCGGCAGCGCGAGAGACGCGCACTTCGCGCGCAGCCGCGCCTCGGCGGCGGTGTCCACCGCGCACGGCGCCGGGCCGAACGCCGGCAGCAGATGCGTCCAGATCAGGTCCAGTTCGCGCTGCATGTTGCCGAGTCCCGCATGGACCGAGACGACGGCATCCTGCTCGGGGAAGACGACGGTCAGCTGTCCCGCCGCGCCGTCCGCGCGGTACGCCCCGTGGCGGCAGCGCCAGAACTGGAAGCCATAGCCCTGGTTCCAGTCGCTGCCCGAGCCAATCGTCTGGGCCTGGACGACGATGCCGCCCGACCAGGTCTGGCGTGCCGTCGCGAGGCGCACCCACTCGCGCGAGAGCAGCTGCCGCCCGTCCCATCGCCCCTCCTGCAGGAGGAACTGTCCGAACCGCGCGAGGTCGCGCGTCGTCATGTTCATGCCCCAGCCGCCACAGGCGACGCCCGTGGGCGAGACCGTCGACCAGGGGCTCGCCATGCCGAGCGGATCGAACAGCCGCTCCTTGAGAAACGCCATCAGCGGTTTTCCGCTGATTCTTTCGACGATGGCCGCCAGGAGGTGCGTCGCGCCCGAATCGTACTTGAAGCCCGTCCCCGGCTCGCGGTCGATCCTGTTGCGCAGCAGCGCCCGCACCCAGTCGCCCGCGATGTCGTCGCGCTCGGCGTCCGTATGGTCGGCGCCGAGGTTCATCGTGAGGAGGTCGCGCACCCGGACCTGCCGCAGGTTCTCGGACGGCTCCGCCGGCGCCGCGTCGGGAAAGAGGGACACGACGCGGCGGTCGAGGTCGAGCTTACCGTCGTCCACGAGGAAGCCGATGGCCGTCGACGTGAAGCTCTTCGAATGCGAATAGAGCATGTGCGGACGCTCCAGCGTATTCTGCGGTGCCCAGGTCCCCTCGGCGATGAGGCGTCCGTGGCGCAGGATGACGAATCCGTGTACGTAGCCGTGGCCGAAGCGGTTCGTCGCCGCGTCGCTCTCGCACGCCTCGATCCACCGCTGGATCGCAGCAGACGAGACGCCCTGCGACTCCGGCGAGGCCCGCTCGAAATCCCGGGCACACAGCGTCCCCCACATCCCGGCCACGACCGAAAGCAGAACCGCCACCATCTTCCTCTTCAGACCCATGTCACATGTTCCCTTCGCAAACAGTTGATGTTCCTACATGACCTTTCCGGCGAGCGCGTTGAGGCGGTCGATCCAGCGCGTGCCGAGCGCGTTCTTGCGCTCCCGGTGCGCCGTGACCTCGTGGACGAACGGATTCGTCTCGAACGTGCCGCGCACGCCCGCGAAGTCCGCCTCGGTCGTCGCGCCGAGCCCGTCGAAGCCGAAGCCGGTCTTCGTCGAAAGCGAGAACTCCTTGCGCGCGTCCTCGTAGAGCATGTCGTCGAGCTTCAGGACGGATGCGCGCCAGCGGCGGATGATCGTCACGAGATCCCGATAGCCGATCTTCCCCTCCTCCAGCCCGTAGTAGCGGAGCATGAGGTCGTAGGCCCACGTCCACTCGTAGTCGTAGTAACGCGCCTGCAGGTCGGCCATCCGCGCGTCCAGCTCCGCACAGGAGGCGATCCGCCCGGACTCCACGTCGTCGAGGATCGCGCTCACGCACGTGTGGGGCGCGAGGAGTCCCGACAGGTCTACCCAGTCGCCCAACCCCGCGCGCGTCGTCGGCTTGAGTTTGCCAAGGTAGTCGCCGTCCACGATCGTCTCCAGTCGCGAGATGAGCGAGTTGCCGAGGAACTTGTCGATCGCCATTCGATAGAAGCCGATGCCCTTCTCCAGCGCGGCGTTCGTGATGCGCGCGCTCCGGTAGGCGTAGGTGTCGCTCGTCGCGCCCGACAGCGCGCGCAGGCTTTCGAGAATCGCGATGCCACGCACCATCTTGTCGATCGTGTAGGGCGAGAGGAGGTTGAAGTTCACCTTGTCGAGGCGTCCCTCCGGCGCGCGACGGTCGCGCTTCGGCCACTTCTGCACGTCGCGGATCGTGCCGACGCTGCGCAGGTTCACGCCGGGCACGAGGTACGTCACGCCCTTCGACTCGATCAGGTACGAGAACGGCAGGCTCGACGTGTCGGGGTTCGTCGTGTGACGCCCCATCACGAGCGAGAACGCGCCGATGCGCGCGGGCCAGAGGATGTACGAGTCGGACGCCGTCTTCGAACCGCGCTCCAGCGCGCCCTGGTGGATGGGCCCGAGCTTGTACATGTGGTTGGACTGGTTCGAGCCCGAGCCCGCGTTCATGAAACTGAACATGCCGGCGATGAGCAGCGTCGACTTGTGGTGCGTGACGGTGAACGGCCCCGCGAAGACCGCACAGGCCTCGCCGTTCTCCTCCTGGCAGTTGCAGAAGAAGAGCGAATCGCTCGCCGAATAGCCGTGGCCGAGCTCGCACGACTGCCCGACGTAGCAGCGCGTGAGGCGCGTGCCGTCCTCGACGCGCGAGCCGTCCTGCACGATGAAGTCGTCCGCGCTGACGCCGCGCCCGATCACGACGGGCGAGTCGAGCCGGCTCACCAGCGAACCGTTCGAGAGCCGCGCCGCGCCGTCCACCACCGCGCCGTCGCCGATGAAGACGTTACGGACGAGTCCCGTGTCGACGACCGTCGCGCCGCACCCGATCATGCCGCGCGACGACCGCGCGGCCGCCGTCTGCGCCTGCGCAAAGCGCTTGAGCGCGGCGACGAGCTGCGGACGGTGCCGGTACATCGCCTCCAGATACGCCTCGTGCGCCGTGAGCGCCGTGTGGATCGTCACCTCGCGCCCGCCCGTCTCGTTCAGGACGGAGACCTCGACGCCGTTGCCGAAGCCCGTTTCGCCCTCGACGTAGATCTTGTCGACGTTGCCGATGAGCGCGCCCGCGCCGACGTCGTAGTTCGCGATGTAACTGCGGACGTTCGAGATGCGGCAGTCGTCGCCCACCGTCACGTTGTGCAGCGTCGCGCGGTAGACGCCCGCCGGCTTGCGGACGCCGCCCGGCAGCGTAAACGTCTTGCGGAACGCGCCGAGGCGGCACGTTCCCGAAAAGGCCGTGTCGCGCACCGTCGCCGCGTCGAAGTCCGGCGCGACCTCGACCGCCCGCCAGTCCTCGGCCGAACAGCCCTGCGCCTCCAGGGCGGCGATCTCGTGCGCCGTCAACTGCCGATACGCCATGTGCGCACCTCCCCTTCCCGCGTCTCAGTGGTGGGGACAGCCCCCGCAGCCGTGTCCGCAGTGACCGCCGCAACCGCCGTGGGAACCGCCGCAGGTCGCGGTCTGCGCGGCGACGAGCGTGCCCGCGAGCAGTTTTTCAACCGCCTCGTCCGCCGCGCCCGTGACGCCCGCGAGCAGCGCGATGCCCGCCCCCGCGAGGGCACCCTGCATGCCGGGGCCGACATTGCCGCAGATGACGGCGTTCACCCCGTGCCACACGAGCCACAGGGCGAGGTCTTCGTGGCCCGTCCCCTCGGTGTCGGCGATTTCGGAGGACACCACGCGGTCTTTTTCGATTCTGTAGATCTTGAACTGGGTCGACTTTCCGAGGTGCGGGAAAATCCGCCCCTCGGCGTACGGAATGGCAATCTGTGCGTCCATGCGGGATAGTATAGCACACTCTCAGAGGGCAAGCAGGACGACGCCCACGAGAATCGCGGCGAGGGCGAACGCCTTGCGGCGCAGGTTCGTCTCGTGGAAGAACGCCGCGCCGAGCACGAAGGTGATCACCACCGAGAAGCGACGCAGGAGCGAACCGACGGAGATGGGGACGTCCGGAATGGAAAGCCCCTTGAAGTAGAGCCAGTCCGCACACGCGAGGAGGGTCCCCACGCAGGGGATCGTCCACCGCCACTCGAACGGGTCGTGGCGGAGGCGCAGGAGCGTGCGCCCCGCGAGCAGCAGGCCGTAGACGGCGACGAGGCCGATCTGGAACCAGAACTGCACCACCTCCACCGGCGCCGCGCAGACCTGGAAGACGTACTTGTCCCACAGGCTCGAACACGCCGAGCAGCACATGCCGCCCACGGCGCACCACACGGCGCGGTTCCGCAGGAAGTCGATGCCCTCGTGGCGCCCCGCCCAGGAGAACGCCCAGTAGCCGCCGAAGACGAACAGCATCCCGATGCCCTGGATCCAGGTCGGCACCTCCCCGTAGCAGAAGAACGCCGCCACGAAGACGAGCGCCGGGGCGCTTGCGCGGATCGGCGTCGCGATGGTGATCGGGAGCGTGCGCAGGGCGCAGAAGGTGAGGATCCACGACGTCGCGACGATGACGGACTTGCTGGCGGCCAGCGCCAGCACCCACCCTTCCGGGTGCAGCAGCGCCCGGACGTCGCCGAAGAGGAGCGCCGCCGCGATGAACGCGCTCCCCCCGCAGCACGTCGAGATGAGCAGCGTCGGCAGCACCGCGTTGTTCCGCACGCTCGCCTTCTTGGCAATGTCGTAGAACGCGAGGAAGACCGCGCTCAGGAGAATCCACACCGTCCAGTCCATTCTTCGTCAACCTTTCCGAGAAACAGCGGTCAGTTAGTTTAGCATAAATGCCGTAAGATGGTATAATACCCGCCATGTTCACTTCACGGAAAAAAGGAGACCTCCGGGACGTCCTGCGCACCACGCTGCCCCTCGTGCTCGCAATGGGCGCGCACGCAATCAACCAGTTCACGGACCGCGTTTTCCTCGCGCGCTACTCGGACGACGCCATCCAGGCCTCCCTCCCCGGCGGCATCCTCAGCTGGCTCTTCATCTGCCTGCTCGTCGCCACGGCCAGCTACTCCGGCACCTTCGTCGCCCAGTTCCACGGCGCCGGCTCGAAGCGCGACGCCGCCGCGGCCTACGGACAGGGCCTCTGGCTCGCGCTCGCGGCCCTTCCGCTCATCCTCCTCTCGATTCCCCTCGGGAACGCCCTCTTCACCCTCGCCGGACACGCCCCCGCCATCCTCGCCGACGAGAAGGCCTACTACGGCATCCTCCAGGTCGGCGGCGTCTTCTGCGTCTTCCAGGCCGTCCTCGCCGGCTACTTCGCCGGACAGAACAAGACCCGCCTCGTGGGCGTCGCCACCTGCGTCGGCAGCCTCTCGAACGTCCTCCTCGACTGGATGTTCATCTTCGGGCACGGCGGCTGCGGACGCTGGGGCATCGTCGGCGCGGGCTGGGCCACCGCCCTCGCCGCCGTCGTCCCCTGTCTCATCCTCGGCGCCGCCACCCTCTTCGAACCCGCCCTCCGGGGGCGCCGCCGCTACCTCGCCGCGCTCCGCCCGCGTCCCGACCTCCTCCGGCGCATCGTCCGCTACGGCCTCCCCTCCGGCCTCCACCAGTTCCTCGACGTCGCCACCTTCACCGTCTTCGTGATGGCCACCGGCCGCCTCGACGCCCTCTCCCTCGCCGTCTCCAACATCGTCTTCACCGTCAACTACATCTCCTTCGCCCCCCTGCTCGGGCTCGGACAGGGCACCATCGTGCTCGTCGGGCAGTACCAGGGCGCGAACGACGTCGCCGCCTCGATCCGCGCCACGAAGAGCGCCCTCGCCCTCGGCGGCGCCTACGTGGTCCTCTTCGCGGTCGTGGTCTTCCTCTTCTCCGTCCCCATCATGGACGCCTTTCGCGGTCCCGAAACGGCCTTCGACGCCGCCTCCTTCCACGTCCTCGGCCGCACGCTCATGTGGATCATGCTCTCCTGGGCCTTCTTCGACGCCGTCAGCCTCATCGTGGGCGGCGCGCTCAAGGGCGCGGGCGACACGAAGTTCGTCATGTTCGCCCTGCTCGCCATCTCCCTCGGCCTCTGGATGCCCGTCGTCTTCCTTGTCCTATGGCTCGCCCCCTCGATCACGTTCCTCTGGCTCACGATGCCCTTCTACTGCGGCGTCTGCGCCACGACCTGCATCGTGCGGTTCGTCCGGGGCCGCTGGAAGCGCCTGCGCCTCGTCGACGACCTCGTGACGCGCTGAGGCGGGAATGGTACAATTTCAGTGTTTTGCCCCAACATGAAGAAGGAAGGACCGATCATGCAGGATTTCCAGAAACCGCTCGTCGCCGCGTGGACGGACTACGTCGCCGGCCGTATCGACGCCAAGGCGCTCAAGGGCCGTTCCGCCGGCTTCGGCATCTACCAGCAGCGCGATGACCGCACGATGATGCGCATCCGGCGCGTGGGCGGGCGCGTCACGGCGGACGACCTCCGCCACGCCGCCGCCCTCCTGCGCACCTACGGCGGCAGCCACGTCCACCTGACGACGCGCCAGGACCTCCAGCTCCACGGCATCCCCGCCGCGCACGTCACCGCCGCGCTCGCCGCCTGCGAGGCAGTCGGCTTCCATTTCCGTGGCGGCGGCGGCGACACCTTCCGCAACACGTGCGTCGGCGCCTTCTCCGGCCTCCACGCGGATTCCGTCTTCGACGTCCTCCCCTACGCCCAGGCCCTCTCGCGCGCCTTCGCCTCCTTCGACCTCGCCTACGGACTCCCCCGCAAGCTCAAGATCGCCTTTGCGGACCGCCCTGCCGACGCCGTCCTCGCCCAGTCGAACGACCTCGGCTTCGTCGCGAAGGCCGTGGACGGCCGGCCTGTCTTCGAGACCTACCTCGGCGGCGGCATCGGCTTCAAGCCGCGCCTCGGCTTCAGGCTCTTCGACGCCCTGCCCGCCCCGGACTGCATCCGCCTCGCGAAGGCCCTCACCGTCCTCTTCAACGAACGGGGCTGCCGCACGAACCGCGCGCACGCGCGCATCCGCTTCCTGCGCGAAGACCTCGGCGACGCGGAATTTGCACGCCTCCTCCGGTCCGCGTTCGACCGGATGCCCGCCGAGGACATGGACCTTCCATCCTCCGAACCGCCGCCCGCCACGGCCTTTCCCGTCCCCGCCGCCGCGTGCGCGGGATTCGACGCCTGGCGCACGCTCGCCGTGACGCCGCTCGCCCACGGCCGCGCCGCCGTCCGCCTCTTCGTCCCCTTCGGCAACTTCACGGCGGACGAACTCGACGCCCTCGTGGCGGCGCTTGCGCCCTTCGGCGCGACGCGCTTCGAAATCCTCACCTCGCTCGACCTCGGCCTCGTCGTCCCCGAAGACCAGCTCGCGGGCGTGTACACCGTCCTCGCGGACCTCGACCGCGACTACCTCGCCCGCAGCTTCGTCGGCAACATCCGCACCTGCGTCGGCTGCACCGTCTGCAAGAGCGGCGTCACCGACGCGCCCGCCATCGGGCACGCCGTCGCCGCCTTCTTCGACGCGAAGTACCAGCCCCTCGACACACCCCGGAAGATCGCCGTCGCGCGCGCGCTCCTCAACGACGTGCGCATCAGCGGGTGCCCGAACTCCTGCACGAACCAGCCGCTCGCGGCATTCGGCTTCGCCGGACGCAAGTTGAACGGCGCCGACGCCGAGACGGCCTACACGCCCGGTTCCACGAACCCCGCCCGCCTCGGCGCACCCGACGCCGCCCTTTCCCCCATCCCCGCCCACGACCTCCCCGCCTTCCTCGAACAGCGCATTCTCGCCACCCTCGCACAGCGCTAGGCGCCGTGGCGGAAGGAGATCGTGCGGCGCTCCTCGTCCTCGCCGAGCGCAAGCGACACGTGCCAGGCCGACGCGGGGATGAGGTCCCCGGCGCGGTCGGGCCATTCCACGAACAGCACCGCGCCGCGCGAGAGGTAGTCCTCCCAGCCGATCGTCAGCACGTCGTCCGCGTCGTGGAGGCGGTAGAGGTCCATGTGGACGAGCAGGAAGCGGTCCGTCGGATGCTCGACGACGAGGCAGAACGTGGGGCTCGTCACCGCGCGCTTCGCGCCGAGGGCCGCGGCGAGCCCCTGCGTAAACGTCGTCGTGCCCGCGCCGAGGGCCCCTTCGAGGCACACGACGTCGCCCGGCTTCAGCTCCGCCGCGAACGCGCGCGCCACGGCCCACGTCTCCTCCAC
>CAKULR010000027.1 GCA_934667295.1 uncultured Kiritimatiellota bacterium | reverse complement strand
TGATGGAGACGGCGCGCATCTTCTTGCGGATGTCGGCCGCGAGGCCGCCGCCGACGGGGTTGCCGCCCTCGATGTCGGACCAGAAGAGCACCTCCTTCGCGCGCCGTCCGTTCACGAGCCGCCGCCCCACGATGTCGGGCACGTTCGCGCGCGTGAGGGCCTGTCCGTTGAGGCCGCTCTGGGGGACGGTCTTCTTGCGGAGGTCTTCCTCCCGGATGACGGTGCCGCTCGGAACGTCCTTCGCGAAGCAGAGGACGTCGAATGTCCCGTGCTTCGCGGTGAAGTCAGCCTTCAGCCTGCGGTATTCGGCATCCTTGCTCGTGAGGTAGGTGCGCGTGAGCAGCGCGGCCAAAAGCCCGGCAACGACGGCGACGATGAGTACGATCTTCTGTTTCATGTTGTCCTCATGGGTTCAAGGTTCTTTGCCCCGGCGGAATTCGGTGACGCGGGCGTTGCCCGACGGTATGTCCTCGGCGAGCAGGGCGGCGGTGCGGGGGCCGCGCGCGAAGAGGCGGAAGGTGCGGGTCGAGACGGGAAGCTCCTTCCATCCGGCGGCGCGGTAGGTCTCGGCGGCCCGTTCGGCGGCCTCGGTAGCGGAGCCGGACTCGAACCGCACGGCAACCACCATGTCCCCGGCGAGGGTTTCCGCGTAGGCGGGTTCGACGGTTGTCTGCGTGCGGAAAATCCAGCCTCCGGCCAGCAGGGCTGCGACGAGGACGAGAAGGGCGGGGACGAAAACGAGGCGCTTCACCGGAGGCCTCCTTCCGCCGTGAGGGCGGGCACGTCGCAGGGGGGCACGCCCAGGACGGGCAGGGAGGCCTGTTCATGGAGGCGGTATTCGCGGCCCTCGTTCGTCTCGAAGAGGTATTCGGCGGCCAGGGCGTCCAGGTCGACCGTCTCGTGCCGCTCCTCCGTGACGAGTTCGAGCGCGGGGAGGGGACGGAGCGCGGCGGGAAGGTTGTCCGAAAGGGGGGCGGGCAGGGAGCCGACGGCGGCGGCCGAACCGGACGCGGCGGCGAGTCCGGCGGCCCGGCGGACTTCGCTCTGGAGCCGTGTCGTGCGCGGGATGATGGCGCCGAACGCGAAGAGGGCGCTCAGGACGAGCGCGAGCGCGAAGACGCAGAGGGCGAATTCGACCATGGCCTGGCCATTCCTACCGTGCATGGCGCGTCCCTCCTCCCGGGGCCGTGCCGTCCGTGGGGCGGCGGCACTGGGCGCTGTTCACGGAAAGCCACTGCACGCCGCGCGAGCGGAACGCCGGATCGTGCCAGGTACGCAGCGTGGCGCAGTAGGTGCAGCCGGCGGCGAAGTGCCCCTCGGCGCAGGCCTGCACGTGGTCGCGCGTGTGGACGACCCAGGCACCCTCGGCCATGTTGAGGCACTGTTCCGACGCACCGGCGAGCGGGATGAGGCGCACGGCGGTGAAGGCGGGGGTGACGAGCGGGAAGGTGCCGTCGAGGGTGACGGTGGCGCCGTCGAGTTCGCCGAAGGGCTTGGCGGCGGCGGTCCAGACGTTCGGACGGTCCGCGACGCCGGGGGTGACGGTCTTCAGCGTGGCGGTGACGCGGGCGGCGGCCGAGGCGCCGAAGATGTCGTAGCGGGGCTGGACGTCGCTGCGAAGGGGGAGGCGCGCCTCACCGCCGACGTGCATCTCGTCCCAGCGGCGCCAGTCCGAACCGTAGAGGTACCAGACGTAGTCGGTCCGGTTGGTCAGGACGCCGGAGCGGTCGAAGGCGGCGTCGGTGACGTGCGCGCAGCCGGCGCGTTGGGCCCGGTCGAGGACGTACTGCCGGATGCGCATGCCGTTCCGGTCGGGATCGACGTCCTGGAGGGCGTCCGCGCGCGCCGTCACGTCCACGGGGAAGAACTCGGGGTTCTGCGGGGAGGCGGCGAGGCCGACGGGCACCTCGCCCCAGCCGGTGAAGCCCTGGAGAAGGGCCATCATGTCGTCGCGCAGGAAGAACCAGCACCAGTCCTCGCCGTCCACGGCGTAGTAGAACGCCCTGTCGTAGAGCGGGTGCGCGCCGGTCGCGCCGTAGTTGTAGTAGCGGGCGTTCTCGCAACCGGCGTAGACGCCGTCCTGCACGGCGCCGCGCAGCATCTCCGCGTAGTCCTGGGCCTTTCCGGGCCAGGAGGGCGTGGCGGGGACGTAGGAGGCCGCCCCGGCGCGGGCGTCCTCGACGAGGCGGGCCATGTCGGGGTCGGGCAGGACGCCGTTGCGCTTCGCGGCGAGCTGCGAAGCGTAGAGGCCCGCGAGGGGCCCCGCGAAGACGAGGCGTTCCTGGAGGTGCTGGACGCCCGCGACGAGGTTGGAGGCGGTGGCGGGGTCGCCCGCAGATTTGCACGCGATGTCGATCTGCGCGAGGTTGAGCGCGCCGAGGGCGTTGAGCGTGACGCCCTGCCAGCGCGCGGCGGCGAGCGCGGCGGCGTCGCCCGCGTTCTGGAGGCGGCCCTTGCCCCGGATCGCGAGGAAGACGTCCGCGTTCACGAGCACGAGGAACAGCAGCCCCAGGACCATGAACGCAAGCACAAGGACGATTTGTCCCCGTTTGGGGTTAAGTCGGCCTGCGGCCTTTAAGTGGTTAAGTGGGCCTTCGGCCCTTAAGTATCGGACAATCGTTGCCATTTCACTCAATTACTTAAACAACTTAACCACTTAACAACTTAACCACTTAACTACTTAATCACTTAAGGGCCGTAGGCCCACTTAACTACTGCAAGTAGAACGACGCATGGCCTTCGATTTCGGCGGAACCTTCGAGGGAGTGGAGGGGGGCGGAGCCGTCGGTGTCGTCCGTGGAGCCGTAGAGCGGACGGCGCTGCCAGACGCGCAGGGCGAGCGGGGAGGCGGGGCCGCCGGGATCGGAGCAGGACCAGCCGAGCCTCGCGTTGTCCCAGAGCTCGAAGTCGAGGATGCCGCGCACGTCGGCCTCGGTCTCGCGTTCGAGGTAGGAGCCCATGCGGCTCACGAGGGCGCCCGTCGAAAGGGGGCCGCCCAGGTCGTCCTGGACGAGGCAGCGGCCGGCGGTGGACATCGTGGCGACGCGCACGGTCTTCGTCACCATGAAGTCGTTGAACCCCACGGCGCGGGCGCGGGCGGCGCGGGCGGCGGCGTAGTCGAGGACGGTGTGGGCGGTCAGGAGGCTCGCGTACTCGTAGACGGCGAAGAAGACGAGGCAGACGAAGAACAGGACGACGATCGCCTCGACCATCGCCTGTCCCGACCGCCCGGCACGCGGCCTCGGGCGGGGAGAACTGTCCCCGCGCGCGCGCATGCCTATTCGCCGAGCTTCTTGATGACGTCGGTGTCGATGTTCTCGACGGCCGACTTGGCGTCCGAACCCTCGCTCTCGGAAATCGCCTCGGTCGCGCCGGCGACCTTCTTGCCCACGCCGCGGCTGAAGTAGGTGAACACGGCGATCAGGGAGATGGCGATGAGCGCGACGATGATGATGTACTCGACCATCGTCTGGCCCTTCTTGAACGTTCTCTTCGCATTCTGGATGTCCATGGTGTTCCGTCCTTTCACGTCAGGGGTATTCGCTTGTGACGAGCGTGGTCGTGCGCGTGGCCGACTGGCGCGCGGCGCGCGCGAAGACGCGGATGGCGAAGTAGACGCCCAGCAGCGCCGCGAATACGAGGATGTATTCGAGCGCCGTCTGTCCCGCTCTGCCGCCACGTTGTTTCACGGACACCATTATACCACATTACGCGCCCGTCCGAACTGTGGTATAATGAAACTCCGCAGGGGGCGCAGTCCCCTCCGCTCCGCCCGCAGGGGCGGCGACACGAGACAAGACGGTAACGAACATGACAAGACATTTGACGAGACTTCGCCTGTGGGCCGCGCTGGCCGCGGGTTTCGCGCTGGCGACGTGCGGCGCAGAAGACTTCACGCGCATCACGCTTCCGGTCACGGAGGTGAAGGCCGTGGCCGACAAGCCCATCCGCACCTATCCGGGCCGCGTGGTGCCGGTCGCCCAGGTGAACGTGATCCCGCAGGTTTCCGGCGAAATCCTCGAAGTGGCGTTTGAGAACGGCAGCGTGGTGAAGAAGGGCGACCTCCTCTACCGGCTCGACCCGGTCAAGTACGAGGCGGCCGTGAAGAACGCCGAGGCGAAGGTGGCGGAATGCACGGCCTCGCTCGGCTATGCCGAGCTCAGCTACGCGCGCCACCTCAAGCTCGTCGCGACGCGCGCCGTCTCGCAGGACGCGCTCGACAACGCGCTCTCGGCGCGCGACAGCGCGCGCGCCTCGCTGGAGGCGGCGAAGGCGGACCTCATCAGCGCGCGGGACGACCTGCGCCACTGCCGCATCACGGCGCCGATCACCGCGAAGGTGGGGACGACGCAGTTCACGGAGGGCAACTACCTCCAGAAGGGGCAGGGTACGCTCGTGACGCTCATCCAGTTCCGTCCCATCCGCGTGCGCTTCTCGATTTCGAACCGGGACTTCCTGGAAATGTTCGGCGGTTCGACGAAGCGCTGCCGGGCGGAGGGGCTGCTGTCGCTGCGCCTCGCGGACGGCACCGAGTTCGGCGAGGAGGGTGTGATCGAGTACAGCGAAAACGCCGCCGACGAACAGACGGACACGATCCAGATGTACGCGCTCTATCCCAATTCGGCCTACGGGCTGCGTCCGGGCGGCACCGTGGCCGTGTCGCTCACCTCGAAGAAGGGCGTGCCGCGCCCCGCCGTGCCCCCCACCGCGATCCTGCAGGACGTGCAGGGGCCCTACGTGTGGGTCGTCGGCGGGGACGGGACGGCCGAGCGCCGCTACATCGCGCGCGGCAACATCCAGGGCGACTGGCAGTTCGTGGAGAAGGGCTTGAAGGTCGGCGAGAAGATCGTCGCCGACGGCGGGCACAAGGTCCGCAAGGGCATGAAGGTGACGCCCGCGCCATGAAGTCCATCTCCCAGATCTTCATCGACCACCCGCGCCTCGCCTGGGTGGTGTCGATCGTCATCGCGCTCTGCGGCGCGATCTGCCTCTTCCGCACGCCGGTCGCCGAGTACCCGAACATCACCCCCGTGACGATCACGGTGTCGACGACGTACACGGGCGCGAGCGCCGAGGTCGTCAACGAGTCCGTGGGCATGGTGATCGAGGACCAGATCAACGCCGTGGACGACATCTGGTACTACAAGTCGAACGCGAACGCGAAGGGCGCCTACAACTGCTACTGCGTCTTCCGCCCGGGCACGCCCTCCAACATCGCCCTCGTCAACGTGCAGAACGCCGTCAAGCGCGCCGAGCCGAAGCTCCCCACGGAGGTCACGCAGAGCGGCATCGTCGTGCGCAAGAGCCCCGAGGACCGCATGGTCATGTACATGTTCATGACCGACGGGCGCGAGATGGACCTCATGGAACTCTCGAACTTCGTCGAGAAGCAGGTGGCGGACGACCTTGCGCGCATGGACGGCGTCGCCCTCGTCTCCTCCGGCGGCCGCACCTACGCGATGCGCATCTGGCTCGACCCCGTGCGCCTCGCCGGCCTCAACGTCTCCATCGCCGAGATCAAGGACGCCATCGAGAGCCAGAACGTGCAGGCCGCCGCCGGCACGGTCGGCGGCGAATACGCGAACAAGTACCTCTCCTTCAAGCTGAACGTGAAGGGGCGCCTCAAGACGAAGGAGGAGTTCGAGAACATCGTCATCCGCACGAACCCCGAGACGGGTGCGCAGGTGCTCGTGAAGGACGTCGCCCGCGTGGAGCTCGGCTGCAAGGGCTACACGATCCGTTCGCGCTTCAACGAGAACCCCGCCGTCTGGCTGGAGGTCTACAAGGCCCCGGAGGCGAACGCCGTCGCGACGGCGGAGCGCGTCAAGAAGGAGGTGGACAAGTGGATCGCGCGCATGCCGCCGGGCGTGGTGGGCGTGCTCGCGGACGATTCGACCGCGTTCACGAAGGTGTTCCTGAAGGAGACGTTCAACACGCTCATCGTCGCGCTCGTCCTCGTGGTGCTGATCACCTACCTCTTCCTGCAGGACTGGCGCGCGACGCTCATCCCGTCCCTCGCGATCCCCGTCTCGCTGCTCGGCACGTTCGCCGTGCTCCAGCCGATCGGCTTCACGCTGAACGTCCTGACGATGTTCGGCCTCATCCTCGTGATCGGCTCGCTCGTGGACGACGCGATCGTCGTCGTCGAGAACACGCAGTCGCTCATGCAGCGCGAAGGGCTCTCCGCGAAGGAGGCCGCCTCGAAGTCGATGACGCAGATCACGGGCGCCATCATCGCGACGACGCTCGTCACGCTCGCGTGCTACCTGCCGCTCGCGTTCTACTCGGGCATGGTCGGCATGATGTACGTGCAGTTCGCCGTGACGATGTGCATTGCGCTCTGCATCTCCACGGTCGTCGCGCTCGTCCTCTCGCCGGTCCTCTGCGCCTACCTGCTGAAGCCGCCGCGCGAGAAGCCGTACCGGGTCTTCGCGCCGTTCAACTGGCTGCTGGACACCTCGCGGCGCGGCTACCTCACCCTCGTGCGCTTCCTCGTGCGGCAGGGCATCCTCACGCTCCTCCTGTTCGCGGGGACGGCGGGGCTCCTCTGGTGGACGACGGGGAAGGTGCCGACGGCCTTCCTCCCCAAGGAGGACCGCGGCTACATCAGCGTCTACTGCCGCCTCCCGGAGGGCCAGACCCTCGACCGCACCATCGCGGTCATCGACGAGCTCCACGAGCGCGTGAAGGGCATCCCCGGCGTGCAGTCCTTCTCCTCCACCTGCGGACGGAACGGACTCTGGGGCAACGGCGAGAACATCGCCGGCGCGCTCGTCCGCCTCGACCACTGGGACAAGCGCAAGACGCCCGAGACGCAGATCGACGCGGTGATGGACCGCCTGAAGGAGATCACGGACGACCTCTACGCCGCCGAGTTCCGCTTCACCCAGCCCGCCGCCATCAAGGGCCTCGGCGGGTCGAGCGGCGTCGGCTTCAACCTCTGCACGCTTGCCGGGCAGTCGCCGCAGGAGCTGTTGGAGGCGGCGGACGGCCTGGTCGCCTACCTCGCCTCCAACCGCCTCGTGAAGGCCGCCGTCCACGGCTTCACCGCCGCGACCCCGCAGCTGGAGCTGAAGCTGGACCGCGCGAAGGCCGAACTCCTCGGCCTCACGCCGAAGGTCATCTTCCAGACCCTCCAAAACAAGCTCGCGAGCTACTACGTGAACGACTTCAACCTCAAGGGCGGCGTCTACGAGGTGAAGCTGCAGAACGACCCCGACTACCGCAGTTCGATTGCGGACGTCCTCGACATCCGCATCCCGACCTCGCAGGGGAAGGCGGTGCCGCTCTCGTCCATCGGCTCGATCGAGTATTCGGCAGGTCCGCGCGAGACGATGAGCTACAACAAGATGCTCGCCGCCTGGTGCGACGTGACGCCGGCGGACGGCGTGTCCTCCTCGGAGATCATGACCCTCATCCAGAACGCGCCCCTGCCGAAGGACTTCGCCGTGGAGTGGGGACCCGTCGCCCTGCAGGAGAAGGAGAACGAGGGCCAGCTTCTCTGGCTGATGGCGATGGCGATGCTCTTCGCCTACCTCTTCCTCGTCGCGCAGTACGAGAGCTGGTCGATTCCGGTCAGCGTGATGCTTTCCGTCCTCTTCGCCCTCGCGGGTGCGTTCCTCGGCCTCTGGGCGACGCACACGGCGCTCTCGGTCTACGCGCAGCTCGGCTGCGTGATGCTCATCGGCCTTGCCGCGAAGAACGCGATCTTGATGGTGGAGTTTTCGAAGACCGAGCGCGAACGCGGGCTGTCCGTGCAGGAGAGTGCCGAGAGCGGTGCGAACCTGCGCTTCCGCGCCGTGATGATGACGGCCTGGAGCTTCATCTTCGGCGTGCTGCCGCTCGTCTTCGCGAAGGGGGCCGGCGCCGGGGCGATGCAGGCCATCGGCATCTGCACCTGCTTCGGCATGCTGGCCGCCACGTTCGTCGGCATCATCTTCGTGCCGGCGCTCTACAGCGTCTTCCAGCGCCTGCGCGAGTGGACGAAGCGGACGCCTTAATCCGCCCTGCGGGAGGGTCGCGCTCCTGCGCGACCGCCTCCTATGTGACCGCCTCCTGCGCGGCCGCCGTCGTGGCGTGTTTCCCCTAAAAAGCGAAACCCCGTTTGCACCAGCGTGCAAAGGGGTTCGGCACTTTCCCGCTCTGGCGGAAGGGGGGGGGGATTCGAACCCGAACAAAGGTCTTTTATAGCCGTTTTTATTGGTGTTTTTGCTATGATTTACTATACTGTGGAAGAGGGGTGGGCACAGGTTGCGCACAGGCCGTTGAGGTGGTTTTCTCGTTGTCCTCCAGGAATGCACGTGCGGCATCCGGGGTGTTGAACATCATGAGATCGGACTGCTCCTCCTTTTCCCGCACGACGCGGAAGCGGAGGTTGATGTCCTCGACATCGAGCCAACCGAGGGCGGCGTCCTTGATCATGTACTTCGCCTCGGCAAGCGTCGAACCCTGCGAGCAACAACCGCAGAATGCCGGAATCTCACACCAGTATCCGCCTTCGCGCGTTGGATGGAGAAGGGCCGTGAAGGTCGTTCCCTCCTTTGCCTTCTTTTGGAATTCCGCCAGTTTCCGTTTCCACTGTTCAGCGTGGATTGGCTCGTAGAACTTGCAGACCGCGCAACTGCGTTTCGTGTTCAGATTCAGAAACGCCGGAAGTTTCTTTCGTACGACGCATTCCGCGAGGAAGTATTCACAGGCGTAGTCGATGTTGTTCCACCCGGCCTCTGCAAGCCGTTTTCTGGCGGCTTCGTAGATGAGCGGATCGACATGAATTGATTTTCGCTTCATGGTCGGCAGTATACCACTATCGGGTGGAGGTTAAACAAGGGAAAGTTGAGTACTAACCCGGTATGGACTTGAGTTCAAGGAAAAGCAAGAGCCAATCCCTTGCGAGACTGGCTCCGCGCCCATTCGGCGAACCTAATAGGGGTGAATAAGTGTGTGAAATCATTTCTTGCGGCCACCGGCGGCTATGGCCGATATGGCCGAGAGCATGCCAAGGATGAGCGACGAATAACCGCCAACGGGCTTGTCCGTTGCGATGAGGTAGGTTCCCGCGCCGAGAAGCGAAAGGATCAAGACGAACGCGAAACAAAGACCGCAGATGCGCGTGATGAACTCCAGGCGCGAATCCCTGTCCCTCACCCTGTTCAAGTCGGCCTGGTCGGCGGCGGCCATCTCAGGCATCTCCTTCGCCGCACCGTGGTAGAACGCCTCGTAAGCCTCCACGTTCTCCTTCGTCGGAAGCGTGGAATGCTGGAAGAAAACCTCAACGCCCGAGGAATCGCGGGCGGCGATCCTCGTTTCACTTGTCGGCATGGGAACGCTCCATGTACTCGTGCTCGAAGCGGTTGCGGGCATTTACCAGATAGCCGCCTACGTTGACGAAGTACCTGTCGATGCTTTGCGGGGTACGTTTGGGCGGCGTGTACGACCAGTCGAACCCGCGCCCGAGATCAACAATGCCACGTAGGAAACCGCGTAGCGCTATCTTGATGTTTTCCACCACGGCCTTACTTCTCCTTTCCCCGGCATTATACCATAACCGGGCGGAGATTGAACAAGGGAAAGTAAAAGACTAACCCGCCCGGTAGCCGAACGGCAACACGCTGCCGACCATACGCTGGAACCAGGTGAACGGTGTAACGTCGGCGCATCTCGAAGATTCCTATTGCGGGCGATATAGGGGGTGTACTATAATGCGTGCCGTAGGAGAAAGTATGTATGGATCGTCAAATACACGGACATCGTTCTTTCGATACGCTGCGCAGGCGGATGTCGCCGGAGCGCAGGGCGGCGAACGAAGCGGCGGCGGCGGAAATGAACACGAAACTTCTTGCGTCAAGCCGCGTAAACATGGCGCGGCTCGACGAGATCGTGTGGCTTGCGGAAGAGGCAAGCCCGAAGCTCAAGCGGCGCGGCGAACGCTTCGCCCGTGCGCTCACCGCGCGTCAGGACCGCGCGTTCGCGAAGATCCTTGCAAGGCCCGGTTCGAAGGCCTACCACGACTATGTGGAGATTCCCGCAGATTCCGGGGTGGAGCCATGAACGTCTTCCAGTTGACAGCGATCGTACTTTACGACGAACCGGCCCGCGACGGCTCGTACGGGACGTTCCTGCGGGATCTGGGCGTCTTCACGACCGTCGCGAACGCCGAGGAGATGATGCGCCGCTTTGTCTCGTTTGGCTACGCCGCGCCGTGGGCGTTCGAGGTCAGGGAACGCATTCTCGACGACCTCGCGCCGCACGGGCCCTTCGGCAAGGTAAGCGGATTCCGCTCCGTGCGCACGTATTTCGGCGACGGGACGCTGAACGCCGCGAACGACTGCGACGACACGGGCGAGAAGCGGTGGCGTGGACGGGATGCGGCGACGATCCGCTTCAAACGTGGCGACTTCGTGAGCGTGTGGGCGGGTGCTTCCGTCTACCCTGCGCTCGTCGGCAAGGTACCGGGAACGCCGGAGAACATCGGTGAAGGATTCGACGGCTGGGATGCGGACGACGACTGCTATCTCGTCTACGCCGATGATGGCCACGACCATCCATTCACACCTCATGTGTTTCCGCTCGTCGGCGGCATCCTGCCGGACGATGTGCGCGCGAAAATCGAGGCGGTGCGGGCTGCGAACGAGGGCTGATTCTGCTCCGTCGAACCCTTGGGCACAGTGTCTGATGGGCACCGATACGGGGCTACTTCATCCAGTCCTGGTAGGCATCTGGCGCGAAGCCCTTCGGACGTGCCGGAAGACGCCAGTCGCAGATGACCCACGGCTCGAAGAACTTGCGTTATGCGTTTCCGCTTGGTACGTCCAGAACCCGGCGGACACGGTGGTTTGCCTGCCGCTTCGTCCGCCGCTTGCATGTGTTGTCGGTGACGTATCCGTTCCGCTTTACGCTACGGCTCACGAATAATGGCCTCTATCAAATCATGATAGACTACATTCTTCTTCGCGTCTAGGTTGGCTATCGCCCTGCGTAGATGCGAGGCGTTCGGCTCCTGGAAGAACGGGTCGCCCTCCTGTTCACGCACTTCAAGGCAGCCCTGCGCGGCTTCGATGACGTTGTCACGGCATTCCTCGCGGGTGGATCCGAACGACGAACATCCGGGCATGGCCGGGACTTCGTCCCAGTATCCACCTTCTTCGGCCTTGTGGATGACGACACGCCATCCCTCGTTGTTGATCAGTTCGTTCATTGCCTTTCTTCTCTTCCGTCCGGCATTATGTCAAGGCTACACGCGGACGGAAATAGGCTACGACTGATTTCTTGGGATTACGCACGCAAAGTTGGATGTGCGTATCGGACATGATCGACGAACCGTTGAACACGGGGACGCCCTCGATGAATGCCGCGCGCACGGTGTCGAACGGATGTCTCTTCGCCTCTGCAAACACATGGGAGAAATTTATTACAAGGGCGTCGAGATTGTGGTTCTTACCCTTGTTTTCAGGAAGTATGAGCTGTCTGCCGTGTTTGCTTTCCCTTGTGATGAGGGCTTCAAGTTGATGAAACGCATCAGATAGGACGGCGTTTGACTCCTTGTCCATCAGATTCATGCAGTGGCCAAGGTGCACGATGGCACCGACAACAGCTGGCTTGTGTATACGATCAGGGTGTCGCTTCTGGGAATCGATGGCCCAACGCATGGCACGCGCCGGGGCATTCTCCCAGAAATAGACTCCCGTTCCAAGCCAGTCGTATCTGTTCGTACTAGGCTGGAGGTCTGTTTCCCCAGCGAATACACGCTCTGCGACGGTTTCGTCGCATCCGTGGAATGCATACACGGTGAGGGGAAAATCCACGTATCCGCTCATGGTCAAACGGGAACGACGTAGGTCGTTCCATCCTTGTTGATCCTCAATCCGATGCGGTGAAGGAAGCGCATTGTATCAGCATGCGTACGCGTGTTGCTCTTGACGTACTTGCGGATATCCCCGGCGGTCGGACTGAATGATTTCCTAGAGCCGGTGTTCATGGCAGATGGGGGCTTTTCTGTCTTTAACGTTCTCATGCTCATGGTCTTCCTTTTTAGAAAGGGAGACCGCCGAAATGCGCATCGCACAGAATGTACGAGAGGCGGGGCGGTCGAGGTGGCTGCATTTTACCACGCGCCCGGCGGGGACGCAAGGGGAGGGTGTGGAAAAGTGTAATCGGTCTTTTGATTGAGACCAAGAAATCGTGCGAACACAGACACGGACATACCGTTTCTGCATTCGTTCAGTCGTTCTAAAAACTTGTCCATCGCATTCCAATCAGATAGACGATATTCATGGCAATTAGATGCTTTGTTCCAATTCTGTAATTGCCGTTAATAGCTCGTTTGCCTTTTCTGCAACTTGATTGGCGTTATGTTTGAGCGCGGCAACCCTCTGACGAACACCATTTTGTGGAAGTGTGGGGTTATTTCCCTTTGAGTCGGACAACCCGAGGAGCCAATCCGTCGTGACGCCAAAATGCGAGGCGAGGGAGGCCAGGTCTTGTAGCTTCGGCTGTCGATCTCCTAATTCCCATCTTGCGTATGTCTGCTGTAAGATGCCCAAATTCTTAGAAAACGCAGATTGAGACATGTTGCCACGGAGCTCTAAAAGGCGAGCAGAAAGCCCGATTCGAATCTTTTGCATTTTGGTGTTGCCTGTTAACTACTTTTTGGCGTATACTATCCGCCGTCACCCACAAAAGGGAATGGCAATAATAGCACGGAGGTAAAACGAATGCAAGGAAAGACAATCAACGCGAAGAGCTGCCGCTGGCGCGGCGCGGCAGCGGAGTTCAAGCTGGACCGGGCGAACAAGCCCGCGTGCGTCAAGGTCGTCTGCGGCGGGCACGTCCGGCTTGTCGGCTGCTCGGCGGCGGCGCGGTGGATGGGGATCTCGCGCACGACGCTCTACCTCATCTCGGAGGGCGGCGGCAAGGGGTTCGCCAAGGAGACGGTCGCGCTCGTCCGCGCCGAGTATCCGCAGCTGCTCGAAGGGTGAGGGATTGGGGATTAGGTTTCAGGTGCTAGGTTTTAGGTTTCATGTCCGGTTTTATGATAGGTTTACACTTTCTTCTTGAAGCCTAAGAAGAAAGCGG
>CAKULR010000026.1 GCA_934667295.1 uncultured Kiritimatiellota bacterium | reverse complement strand
TTGGATTGAATGTCACGGACATGGCTGAATCTCCTTTTCGATCGCGTCGTGTGCCCCGTCTACGCGCGGGCGGACGCGAAGGTTACGGGATTTCCTAGGCATTCTGCAGGCCGATCTCCTGGTTGATCTTGTTGAGCGTGTCGGTCTTCGACTCCAGCAGTTCCAGCAGCTGCGAACCCGTGTTCGCGATCTGCTCCAGGATCGCCTGCAGGTCCTCCTCGCTCTCCTCCAGGAATTTCTGGAGCTTCTGGAGGACGGCCTGGGCCTCCGTCGAGTCCGCCTGCGCGCGGCCCGCCATGTACCCGGTCGCCGTCGTCGCCGCCGTCGTCGCGAGCGAGGCGGTCTGCATCACGCCGTTGCCGACGTTCATCGCAAGGCGCATCACCTTCGCGGCCGTCTGCGAGAGCTTCACCGCGCCCGTCACGCCCTTCGCCGCCGCGCGCGCCGCCGACACGCCGCCGCCGATCGAGGTCGCGAGCCCCAGCACGAGCTCGCTCGCGCCGAAGATGCCCTGCGCCCAGGCGTCGCACTTCTGCTTCGACCAGCTGGGGTGCAGGTCCTGCAGCGTGTTCGCCATCCACTTCATGATCTTCTTGTCGGCGCCCGTCGTGGAGAGCACCGCGCTCGAAACGGCCAGCGCCGCGCCCGCGATCGCGAAGCCCGCCGCGAGCCCGCCCGTGCAGACCGTCACGACCGCCGCGACGACGCACGCGAAGATCGCGCCCAGCCAGCTGAGGAACTTGCTCGCCTTCGCGGCCTTCTCCTGCTTCTTGGCCTCCTCGATGGACTTGTCGATCTTCGCCATCTGCGAGTCGTGCGCCGCTTCGAGCTGGCCCTTGAGCGACTTGATGCGCTGGCTCTGCGCCTCCGCGCTCTTCTCGTCCGTCTCCATCTGCAGGTAGGCGAGCAGCGCCTCCAGGTCGGCCTTGCCGGCCTTCGCCTCGTCCGCCTCGTCGAGTTCGGGCACGGCGACCGGGGTCGTCTTCCCGCTTCCCGCGACGCCGGCCGTCTGCGTGACCGTCCCGCCCGCCGACGCGCCGAGGAGCGACGCCACGTCGGCCGTGGCGGAGGCGGCGGACGCCTGCTGGAGGGGGTCGTTGAACGACGGCATCTGCGGGACGCCGCGCGCCATGTTGATGTCCAGGCTCATGGTAAAGGTCCTTTCACGTGCGGCGTTTCCGTCAGGCGACGAGGGCCGCGCGCAGCTGCGCGGCCTTGGCGAGGTCGGTGCGGCCCTTCTCGGACGCCTTCGGCGCATACTCGGCGAGCGCGTCGAGGGCGGCGCGCGCCTCGTCCTTCTGCCCGAGCGCGAGGTGGCATTCCGCCGCGTAGTACATCGGCTTGGGGTTCTCCAGGTCGAGGAAGCTCGCGACGCGGTACGCCTCGATGGCGGCGGCGAACTGGCGCTGCACCTGCTTGAGCGACCCGAGGCCCGTCCAGTAGCGCGAGTTGAGGTGGTCGAAGAGCGTGAGGAACTTGAAGACCTTCTCGGCGTCCGCGTAGTTGCCCGCCTTGTAGAAGTTCACGCCCATCGCGTAGATCGCCTCCATCTCCTCGTCGGAGAGGCCGCGCATCGCCCGCAGGGTCGCCCCGTCGCCAAACGCCTTGAGCGCCGCCGCGATCTTCTCGTCGGTCATGCTCGCGGGATCGTTGATGTCCATGTGAATGCTGGTCATGATTGTTCTCCTTTGACGGGTCTACGGACGAACCGTGCGGTGGTTACAGGATTCGGGACGCTTCATGTTGAAATTCTTCCGTTTCAGTTTATCAAATCGCCCCCCTTCCCACAAGGGCGACTTTAAGTGGTTAAGTCCCATTGCCTCGAACGGTACAAGATGGTACAATTGTGCCGTTTTCCAACAGGTGAGACGAAATGGCACGAACCCATCAATTCTTCAGCAAGGTCGTGGACCGCATCGGCCGGCTCGACGCGGAGGACCTCCGCCGCCAGTTCAGGGCGCTGGCGGACGAGATCGGTTTCCTCGAATCGGTCTTCAACACCCTCTCCGAGGGCATCCTCGTCGTCAACGCCGACGGCCTGCTCCTCTACTCCAACGCCGCGGCGGACCGCCTGACGGCGACCACCCTCGCGAACGGCCGCGGCAAGCCCATCCGCGACCTGCTGCCCACCTGGGAGTGGGACCGTCTGCTGCACCCCGCCGCCGAGGGCGACGGCTGGACGCGCAAGGCCTCCTGCGAAATCGAGCTCGCCTACCCCGAGCACCGCATCCTCGAACTCGGCGCCCTGCCGAACGAGGACGCCGTCGTCGTCATCCTCCGCGACGTCACGCGCGCCCACGCCCGCGAGGCCGACGCGCGAGAGAGCGAGCGCACGGATGCCGTCAAGGACCTCGCCGCCGGCCTCGCCCACGAGATCGGCAACCCCCTCACCGCCCTCTCCCTCAACCTCCAGCTCATGGCCCGCGAGTTCCGGCGCGAACCCGACCCCGCGCGCCGCGCGCGCCTCCTCGCGGACGTCGAGACCGCCCAGAACGAGATCAAGCGCATCGCCGACATCAACCGGGGCTTCCTCAACGCGATGCGTCCCATCCGCCCCAACCTCACTCCCGGTTCGCTCGCGGACCCGCTCAAGGACACGCTTGCGACGATGAAGACGCAGATCGAGGACCGCCGCATCCGCGTGCTCCTCGACCTTCCCCCCGCCCTTCCCCCCGCCTTCTTAGACCGCGCGCAGATGGAGCAGGTCTTCTTCAACCTCGTCAAGAACGCCCTGGAGGCGATGAAGGACGGCGGCGAGCTCGCCATCGCGCTCGACTCGGACGACGACGCCGTCACCGTCTCCTTCCGCGACTCCGGCAGCGGCATGGCCCCCGACGCCGTCGCCGCCCTCTTCGAACCCTACCGCACGACGAAGCGCGCCGGCACCGGGCTCGGCCTCATGCTCTCCCGCCGCATCGTGCGCGCGCACGGCGGCGAGATCGACGTCGAATCCAAGGAGGGCGCCGGCACGAAGTTCACCGTGCGCATCCCGCGCCTCGAAAAGCGGGTGAGGAGGCTCACATGAAACCGTCCATTCTCATCGTCGACGACGAAAAGGACACGCGCGACTTCATGGCGCGCGCCCTCGAAGACCGCTACCACGTCACCACCGCCCCCGACGCCGAACAGGCCATGAAGGCCCTGGAGGCCGATCCCTCCATCGCCCTCATGCTCTCCGACGTGCGGATGCCCGGCGCGGACGGACTCCAGCTGCTGAAGGCCGCCAAGGCGAAGTACCCCAAACTCATCTGCATCCTCCTCACCGCGTTCGGCACCATCGAGCAGGCCGTCGCCGCCACGAAGGACGGCGCGGAGGACTTCCTCATGAAGCCCATCGACCTCGACCAGCTCGACAGCCGCGTGGAGAAGGCCCTCAAGACCGGCGCGCTCGAACGCGAGGTCGCGGACCTCCGCAGCCAGCTCGACGAGAAGTACGGCCTCGACAACATGATCGGCTCCTCCCCCGCGATGAAGCGCGTCTTCGAGATGGTGCGCCGTGCCGCCCCCACTTCCGCGACCGTCCTCCTCCAGGGCCCCAACGGCACCGGCAAGGACCTCGTCGCGCACGCGCTCCACAACCTCTCCCCCCGCGCCCACGCGCCCTTCCTCGCCGTCAACTGCGGCGCGATTTCCCCGAACCTCATCGAAAGCGAGCTCTTCGGCTACGAGAAGGGCGCGTTCACGGGGGCCTACGCGCGCAAGGCCGGCGCCTTCGAGGCCGCGAACCTCGGCACGATCTTCCTGGACGAGATCGGCGAACTGCCGCTCGCCATGCAGGTGAAGCTCCTGCGCGTCCTCGAAAACCGCGCGTTCCAGCGCGTGGGCGGCACGGAGACCGTGACCGTGGACATCCGCGTGGTGGCCGCGACCAACCGCGACCTGAAGGCCCTCGTCGCCGAGGGCGCCTTCCGCGAAGACCTCTACTACCGCCTGAACGTGATCGCCATCCGCCTCCCCGCGCTGAAGGAACGCCCGGGCGACATCCCCCTTCTCGTCGCGCGCTTCATCCGCGAGCTCGCCGAGAAGAACCACGTCGCCGTCACGGGCATCACACCCGCCGCGCTCAAGCGCCTGGAGGCCTACGACTGGCCCGGCAACGTGCGCGAACTGCGCAACACGATCGAGCGGATGGTCGTCCTGTCCACGGGCGGCCTCCTCGACGTCGCGGACGTGCCCGACGAGATCCAGGCGACCGCCGCCCCCGTCGCCCCCACCACCCTCTCGCTTTCGCCCGCCGTCACGCTTGGCGAAAACGAAAAGGCCCAGATTCTCGCCGTTTTGAAGGATGTTGGCGGCAACCGTTCACGCGCCGCCCAGGTGCTCGGCATCTCGCGCCGCACGCTCTACCGCAAGCTCGACGAGTACGCCCGGGAGGGGATCACGCCATGAAGAAAAAGACCCTGCTGGCCACCCTGCTGATCCTCGCCGTGGGCGCGCTCCGCCTCTGCGCCGAACCAGTCGAGGCCGCCCGCCCCTGCCCCGTCTGCCACGGGAGGCGCAGCCTCTCCGTCACGCCCCCGAACCTCGGGCAGTACGACGGCGAGATCGGCGTCACGCCCGGCAAGCCCTTCACGACCCACCGCTGGGACGTCAAGATCGCCCGCTGCCCGATCTGCGACGGTACGGGCCGCCAGGTGAAGTTCCGCACGCGCGTGAAGCCGCCCGCGCCCGAAGAGGCCGAGGGCTACGAGGCGTGTCCCGATTGCCGCTGGTCCGGCGTCACGGCGTGCCGGAAGTGCCTGGGCGCGGGCATCCAGGCGTGCCGCGACTGCAAGAGCGGCGCGCGCGGCGGAAAGCCCGGCTGGGTCCGGTCGGAACGGCGCACCGCCGGCGCCACGTCGCGGCACGTGAAGATCCTCGTCACCCCCTGCGGGACCTGCCAGGGGCTCGGCAAGGTCGTCTGCCCGGACTGCCTCGGCAAGGGCGCCGTGCCCTGCCGCCGCTGCCGGGGCACGGGTTCCCTCCCCAGGAAGGAGAAGCGCTGAGATGGCCGCGACGGACACCACCCGCACGCGCGTCCGGCTGCGCGAGACGCCCCCGTGCATCCCCGGCATCCGCTTCGACGCCCTCATCGGACGGGGCGGCATGGCCGTCGTCTGGAAGGCCTGGCACGAAGAACTCAACCAGTTCGTCGCCGTGAAGGTGCTGGACCCGGACTTCGCCGCCACGGGCGAGGAGGTGCGCCAGTTCATGCTGGAGGTGCGCACGATGACGAGCCTCCACCACCCCGGCATCGTGCAGGGCTACGGCGCGGACTGCGCGGACGGGCGCTACTACTTCGTCATGGAGTACATCGACGGCTACACCTTCGGTTCGTTCCTCGCGCGCAAGGGCCGTCTGCCGCCCACCGACGCGCTCATCGTCTGCGAGTCCGTGGCGGCGGCCATGAAATACGCCTGGGACGCCGCGCGCATCGTTCACTGCGACCTCAAGCCGGACAACCTCATGGTCAACCAAGACGGCGTCATCAAGGTGATGGACCTCGGCCTCTGCCAGTCCACCGCCGCGCTCCGCCGTCCCGACCGGCAGGACGAGATCGTCGGCACCCCCGCCTACATCAGCCCCGAGCAGATCTACGGCGACGCCCCCCTCGACTGCCGCGCCGACATCTACTGCCTCGGCGCCACGCTCTACCACCTCGTCACGGGGCGCATCCTCTTCCCGCTCGCCGACAACGACGACATCCTGCGCCACCATGTCGATCCCGCCGCCCAGGCCCCCGACCCGCGCACGTTCAATCCCGCCGTCTCCGAACAGTTCGCGCGCCTCCTGGCCGGCATGCTGATCAAGGACCGCGCGGGGCGCTACCAGACCTGGGACGACGTCTTCACCGCCGCGCAGATCGTCGACGCCGGCCAGATCGATCTTCCGCCCCTTCCCGCCGACTGCGCCTCCAGCGTCGCGGTCGGAATCTAAGGGCCGCGCTCCCGCGCGTCCGCCCCCTACAGGTTGCCCGACAACCAGTTGAGCAGGTAGAGGAGCGCCACGGTGGCAAGCCCCACGGCGATTTCGATTCTCGTTCTCTTTTCCCGATCCATCATGTTCGCACTTCCGTTCATGGTCGTATCCTCCTTTCAGAAGACGCGCATAGTTTCGCATACGCCGATTGGAAGTGCGTGTGGATTCGGTTAGACTTTGGTTAAAGTCCCCCGTGCCGCCGACGAACCGCACCCTCAGCGGAAGATGATGGCGAGGCCCGAACGGCGCAGCGTCACCCAGCCGTCCGCGCAGACGACGATCCAGTTCGCCGCCTTGAGCGCGGGCGAAAGGGCCGGCTTGCCCTCGATCCGCTCCGCCGTGGCCACCACGAGTTCGCCGACGTGGGCCAGCGCCTCCGGCTCGTCCGCGTCGAGGACGGCCCCCGCGCCGAAGGTGAGCGTCCCTTCGACCGTCAGCACGCCGCCCGCCTTGAGCGCCGCCGCCGGGGCGACCAGCGTCTCCGTGACCGTGAGCGGACCACCCGCCACGGTCCCCACGCCCTCGACCGTCTTCACCGTGTAGGCGAAGCCCCCGAGGTCCAGCGCCGTACCGGCGGCGAGGCGCACCGTGCCGAACACCGGCAGCAGGGCCTGTCGACTCTCCACCGTCCCGTCCGTGAACGTGAAGAGCGTCCCCGCGTCGTCCGCCGTGAACGCCGTGAAGTCGGCGGGGTCCGTCGAATCCGTCGCGCCCACGTGGTAGGCGAGGCCCTTCGCCGTCTCCCAGTTCACGCTCCCGCCGCCGGTCGAACCGCCCGCGCCGCCCTCGATGTTGTACATGCGCCACTCGAAGCGGTTCGCGCCCGGATGGAGCGTCGCCTGTGCGAACTGGAGGGAATTCCAGACCTTGCACGTCAGGATCTCCTCGCCGTTGAGGAACAGCCGCGCGCGGTCGTCGATGCACGCCCCGAACGTCCACACCACGTCCGCGTCCGATCGGTTCCAGAGGTACCCCGAATAGAAGACGGCCATGTAGCTCTTCCACGAACCGCTCCGCGCGGGGTAGGAGTAGTCCGGGAAAGCCGCCCAGCCGTTCGTGGGAACGGACGCGGCCTCGAAGGCCGCGAGGGCCGTGTTCTCCTCCTTCGTCCCCTGCACGATTCCCCGGTACAGCCCCTTGTCGTCGCACACGAGCCGCACGCTTCCGCCCTTCACGTCCAGGAGGTCGGCCCCCACGCCCGAGGCGTAGACGAGTTCGCCCGCCCCGTCCTTCGTCACGCTCCCGCGCCACGCGCCCGAACCGCGCGAGACGGTGCCCGTGCCGGAGAAGACCGCCGCCGGAAGGTCGTAGGCGATGCCCTCCGCGAACGTGACGGACGAATTGGTCATCACGAGCTCCGCGCCGTCCGCCGGCAGCGCGCCGTCCGTCGGCAGGTCGAGCACGCATCCCCTCAACTGCACGCCACCCCGGAAGTCGTTCGTCGGACAGGCAAGGCGCAGCGTCATCAACTCTCCGTAGACCCCGTTGTTGGCCGAGAAGATGCCGCCCGATCCGCTCACCGGACCGTAGAACGTCATCGTCGCCCCTTCCAGCCACCGCTGCATGGGCACCATCCCCTCCAGGACGACGGGCCCCTGCCACTGGTTCCCCGAATAGGCGCCCGGATAGAGGTTGGACCCCGGTTCGAAGATCGCCGTCCACGGCGTCGTGCCGGGGCCGCCCCACTGGCGCATCGTCGCCCCCCTCTGCACCGTGATCGTGTTCGTGTCGCCGCCGCCGAAGTCGCAGCCGCCCTGGATCAGCATCCCGCCGTAGAAATGGACGATATGCCCCGGATTCGTAATCTTGACGGCGTGGAAGCGTCCGCTCACCCCGTAGCGGAGGGTGTGGCCGTTCATGTCCAGCTCCGCGCCGTAGACATCCATCTGGGAATCATTCGCCGCCTTCCACGTGGCGTCGCCCGTCATGACGAGCCGGTAGGGCCACAGGCAGTACTCGTTCTCGTGCTGGGCGGAAATCGAGTAGAGCGCGCCGTTGCCGTCCGGTCCCTCGCCCTCGAAGGAACATGTCTTCTTCACCTGCGTCCACGTGAACTTCGCCATGACGGACATCTTCAGCTGGCCGCCGTCCTCGATGAAGATCGCGCCGTCCGCCGTGCCGAGCGCTCCGTTCGCCGTCACTTCGAAGACGCTCCGGGGACGGATCCGCAGGTCGCCCGACCAGCCCGCCAGCGCCACGTCGCTCGTGACGACGCCCGCGCAGTCGATGACGAGCGACGTGACGGACGAGAGGTCCGCGAGCGCAAGGCTCCGTGCCTCCAGCGCCGCCTGGAGCGTCCGCCCTGCATCCGCCGCATCGAGCGTCAGCACGCCGTCCTCGACCGTATCCGCCGCGCGCGCCGCACACGCCAGCAACGCCACGCCCACGGCCCACCGCATCACGCGCCCCATTCTGCATCCGTTCATGGTCTCTCCTTTTTCGTTGTTTCCAAAGCCTGGTCCGAGTTTGACGAAACGGCAATATTGTACCCCCCCCCCATTGCGATTGTCAATTATGAAAATGGAAAAATTTCGCGTGCCGCCGATGCGTCGGGATGGGCAAGGTCCGGACCCGGTGCGCCGATTTTTGCTATACTACCTCCCATGAAAACAGTTTTCTTCACGCTGGTGGCGGGCATTCTGTTCACGGGACAGGCGAAGTTGGCCCTTGATGCGCCGGGGCACGTCTACACGGACCGGGAGAGGGCGACCGCGCTGGGCGGCACCGCCGGGGCGGCGTGGACGCTCACGGACTGGCGCGGGCGCGCCCTGGCGTCCGGCACCGTCTCGCCGGACGGACGCGCCGCGCTCGGAAAGCGCCCCGTCGGCTAGTACCATCGGCAGGGCGCGGGTGCGGACGCCACCTTCGCCGTCGTGCCGGTGCCCGCGGGCCGCGTGCGTACCGACGCCTCCTTCTACGGCGTCGACTCCGCGCAGAGCTGGGTCTCGCGCCCCGGCAGCTTCGAATGCCCCTGGTACGGCGGCGACACCTACCGCCTCGTGAGCGACCTCCTCTGGCGCACCGGCCTCTCCCACGTGCGCGAACGTCTACGCGCCGCCGAGGTGAACCCGCGTCCCGGCGTCTACGACTATTCCTACTACATGTACAACGCGGACATGCTGCGCGCGCGCGGCATCCACGTCTCGGGCATGTTCCACGACGTGCCGACCTACATGGACCGCATCCAGAAGCTGCCCCGTAACCTCGCCGCCCTCTACGCCTTCTGCCGCGACACCGCCGCCGCCTTCGGCGACCGCATGGGCGACTGGGAGTTCTGGAACGAGCAGGACATCGGCTTCGCCCCCGAGCCGGTCTGGGACTATGTGGCCGCCCTCAAGGCCGCCTACCTCGGCTTCAAGGCCGCGCGGCCCAACATGCCCGTCCTCCCCGGCGCCGTCTGCCACGCGACGCGCAACGCCTACGACGCCGGCATGTACGCGAACGACGCGGCAAAGTATTCCGACGTCTTCAACTTCCACACCTACTCACCGCTCAGCAGCTACCCGACTATGTTCGGCGAGCTCCGCGCCTTCATGGAGAAAGCCGGCATCGCGGGCCGCGCCGTGTGGATGACCGAGAGCGGCACGAACCTCGAAGGCCATTCGGACGAAGACGGCGCGATCAAGGGACAGAAGGCCCACTCGCCCGCCCAGGAGCTGATCCACGCCGAATTCTACGCCAAGAGCCAGATCGCCTTCCAGATGCAGGGCGTCTCGCGCAACTACTTCTTCGTCTTCGGCGCCTACAACGAGCGCAACGGCGCGAAGGACTGGGGCGTGATGCGCCGCGACGGCACCGTCAAGCCCACCTACGCCGCGATGAGCGCGATCACGCGCGAGCTCGCCACCGCCCGCCTCGAAGGCGAAATCAGGCTCGGCGAAGCGTTCAAGGGCTACCTCTTCGCGCAGCCGGACGGTTCGCAGACGCTCGCGTTCTGGAGCGTGTCGCCCGTGGACACCGCGGGCGGCACGGCCCCCGCCACGCCCGACTACGCCGCCCCGCTCACCCTGCCCATCCCCCCGTCCGGTGTCTACACGCTCACCGACCTCTGCGGACAGCGCACCACCCTCTCCACGAACGTCGTCACCGCCACCCGCTACACCGCCTACCTCTCGGGCCTCCGGGGGCTGAAGGCGGACATCGCGCCCTTCACGTGCGGCACGCCCACGCCCTACGTCCCGGCGGCGGACGAAGACCTCTCCGTCGTCTTCCGCGTCGATCTCAACACGAACGACTTCAGCATCGCGAACCACAAGTCCGTCGCCGAACTCCACACCGACACGGGCCGCCTCCGCGTCCAGGTCTGGAACCTCTCCCCCACCGCCAAGCGCGGCACGGTCCTCGCTTCGGGCGGCTCGCTTTCCGGCCTCCCCGCCGAGATCGCCCTGCCGCCGATGGGCGTGGCCGCGTTCGACTGCACCTACGCCGCGCGGGAGGGTGCCCCCCTCGTCGAACCGCTCGTCCTCTCCGGCCTCTTCGCGGGCCGGCGCACGAGCCGCCTCGTAATGCCCGTCCGCAACCTGAAGGCCTTCCTCGCGAACTGCCGCACGACCGAACTGCGGAACTGGCGCGACCCCAAGGCCTGGCAGCGCAACACCTCCGCCGACCGCTTCGCCGCCGTCTGGGACGAAGCCGAACAGGCCCTACGTTTCGACGTCGCCTGGACGAAGCCCGCCGACCGCTGGTTCTACCCCGTCTACACGCTCACCCTCCCCGAGGAGGCCTTCGACGACGCCCTCATGTTCGAGTTCGAGGTCAAGAGCGTACAGGACAAGGTCGAGAACGACTTCAACTGCCAGAACCTCATGCTCGTCTTCGCCGCCCCCGCGCATCCCGCGCGCTTCATCCCTTACCCAGCCCCGCTCACGGGCTGGGAGACCCGCCGCATCGACCTCACCTCCGGACCTTCCAACGCGAAGCCCGGCGCCGTGAAGGCGATCCGCCTCGGTGCCAACCCCAAGGGCACGACCTGTACCTTCTGGATCCGCAACCCCCGCCTCCTCAAATCCGCTCGGTAGCTTTTCTTCCCACAGGCTAAAACCTCCCCAAGGCTAAAACCTAGAACCTGAAACCTAAAACCTCCCTCTTCACTCATGAGCAAGTTCAGACTGCGCGGCCGCCGCCGCAAGAACCACGAATTCCGCGAGGGCAGTGTCCCGCTGCGCGCGATCGTGCCCAATCTCATCACTTCGATGGCCGCCTGCGGCGGTATCACCGCAATCGCCCTCAGCGCGACGAACTACGCGAAGACGCTCGCGCAGCAGCCCGTCACCACGCGCGACTGGCAGCTCGGCCTCATCGCCCTTCTCGTGGCCTGTCTGTGCGACGCGATGGACGGACGTGTCGCGCGCCTCCTGAAGTGCAGTTCGAAGCTCGGTGCCGAACTCGACTCGCTTGCGGACTTCGTCAACTTCGGCGTCGCGCCCGCGATGTACCTCTACTTCTGGGTGCTGAGCGGCGACCTCACCCTTTCCCTCGCCACGAAACAGGCCCTCCTCGCCTTCGCGCTCTTCTACGCGCTCTGCGACGCCTTCCGCCTCGCGCGCTTCAACACGATGCTGGAGCAGCCCACGATTCCCTACTGGAAGCACTTCTTCCTCGGCGTGCCCGCGCCCGGCGGGTGCTGGATGGTGTTGACCCCCGTCCTCCTCTCCCTCTCGCTCCCCGAATCGCTGAACCTGCCGGCGGTCTTCCAGCATCCCGGCTTCGCGATGTTCATGCTCTTCCTCGTGGGGGCGCTCATGGCCTCGCGTCTGCCGACGATCTCCCTCAAGAGCGTCCATCTCACGCGCGCGTACCTGTTGCCGACAATGGCCGCGCTCATCCTGCTCGTCGCGTTCCTCTTCACGCACTTCTGGCCCACGCTCGGCGTCGTGGGGCTCCTCTACATCCTCACGGTCCCCTTCGTCGGCCTCGCGTTCCTCCGTGTCCGCGCCAAATACCTCCGCGAACAGAACGGCCAAATCGGCCTTTAAGTGATTAAGTAGTTAAGTGATTAAGTTGGTAAGTTGATGGTATTACGACCGTGTTTAGATGACGCCCGATGAAACTTAACTACTTAAACTACTTAACTACTTAAAGCCGCGTAGCGGCGACTTAACGTAACATGAACACATCCGTGAGCGTCCCTCCCTGCGAACTCTGTCCCCGCCGTTGCCGGGCGGACCGCGCACGCGGTTCCTCCGGCTTCTGCCGGGCGGGTGCGCAGCCGCGTGTCTTCCGCTGGGGTCCACACTTCGGCGAGGAGCCTCCCATCTGCGGGGAAACGGGTTCGGGCGCCGTCTTCTTTTCGCGCTGCACGATGAAGTGCCTCTACTGCCAGAACGCCCCCTGGAGCTGGCAGGGGGAAGGACGCGATCTTTCGATTCCCGAACTCACCGACATCTTCCGCGCGCTCGCCGTCAAGCACCGCTGCGGCAACTGGAACCTCGTCTCGCCCACGCCCTACCTGCCGATGGTCCGCGCCGCCGTCGCCCCCCTCCTCGACGCGGGCATCCGTCTGCCCTTCGTCTTCAACTCAAGCGGCTATGAACGCCCCGAGACGCTTGCGGCCTACCGCGACCTCTGCGACATCGCGCTCGTCGACCTGCGCTACGCCTCGGACGCGACGGCGTGCGCCGCCTCCGAGGCACCCGGCTACGTCGCCGCCGCGCGCGCTACCGTGAAATACCTCTGGGAGACGCTAGGCCCCCTTGATTCCGACGCGCCCGGTGCCGCGACGCGCGGCGTCATCGTGCGCATCCTCGTCCTGCCCGGACACGCCGACGAGGCCGTCGAGAACCTCGCCTGGCTCGCCACCGCCTGTTCACCCCGCGTCCACGTCTCCGTGATGAGCCAGTACGCCCCCGCGTTCAAGGCATGCGAAACGCCCCCCTTCGACCGTGTTGTCGCAGAAGACGAATACGAGACCGTCACAGAGGCGGCGGCGGACTTCGGGTTCGAACAGGGCTGGATCCAGGGCTTCGCAAGCCGCGACGCCTCCTCGGACCTCGTCGGTGAAAACATGTCCTCCGGCGAGGGCACCGTCGGCCTCCCGAATCCCGTCGGCAATCCGAATGGGAAGTGCAACTGAGACAATCCCTGTCGAAATGCACTTTCCATTGCCCTTGCTGTTCTTGCCTTATGGAGATTGTGTCTGGTACGAGTAGTGAGTCTGGTACG